>CANQQS010000049.1 GCA_947626045.1 uncultured Clostridia bacterium
TGTGCTTTCTCCTCGGGAGTAAGCACAATTTTTTGAGCTTTAGCCATAGCATACCCTCCCTAAATTTTATGTGTTTATGCCCTTTGTACAAGGTGCGGATCTTGGGCATTTATCCGCAATTTGCACAAAGACATAAATTCAATAAATACATTATAGCTCATTTTGGTAAGGATTGCAATACTTTTTGTGAAAAAAATGCAAATTTTTTTAAAAAATTTTGTTGTTTTGTATAAAATCACTACCGCCGCGCTATATGTATTTAATGAGACGTAACTCATGTTACCATGAAACAGTCTAAAAAGTCCATAAAAAAACCGGAGTCTTATTGTTAAAAATAACGATAAAAAACGGCGGTTACATGAACCGCCGTTTTTCTTTGTTTAATTTAACCAAACATTATTCCGCAAGAAATTCTCCGAGTCTTATAACCTCAATTCCGGCAAGCATTACAATGCCCGTTCCGTGCGTGTCGTTGAGGTTCCAGCCCAATTCATATTTATAGTAATCGGGTATAAACGAGAACTCCGAGCCGCGGCATACGCCGTAAACGTTTCCGCCTCTGTCCACGCTTGTCTTCGAGATAGCCTCCCAGCCCTTGTAGATAGCTTTCACATACTTTTCCGGATCCTTGAGCCAGCCGAAGCGGATACCGCGCGAGAACGCGTAAATGAACATCGACGTGCATGACGTTTCGGGGTAGCTGTCCCAATCCGTTATTACCTGGTGCCACATTCCGTCCTCGTCCTGCAATTTAAGATAACCCTCGCACAGCGTGTTCAGAAATTCGATGAGGTCATTGCGCCTCGGGTGATCCTCAGGAAGCTTTTCAAGAAGCTCCGTCATCGAGAATACGACCCAGCCGTTGCCGCGTCCCCAAGGAACGTTTGTCTTTGTGTCGTATTTGAAGTCGTAAACGTGTGACATTATGCTCTGCTCCGGCATAAACAGACGCTTCTTAAAGCCGAAGAACTGGTTCGCAGCGTCGTCGATATACTTTTGGTCGCCGGTAAATTCGTAGTAGCGCGTCAGGAACGGGACGCTCATATATAAATCGTCCGCCCACATTGTGAGGTTGTGGAAGTGGTGCATCATATCCTTGCGCCAGAACGTGCCGTCCTCGAGTCTGTCCTGATGATTGAAGATGTAGTCACCCACGTAGTCCGCAACGACCTTCACGTCCTTCAAGCCGAGATACTTATGCACCTCCAGCATAGTCGACGCGAACGAGCCGCAGTCGTCGAGGCTGTCGATAGACGTAAGCAAATTGTGGATAGACGTAGCGCCGCCGTACCGGTCTTTGTCCCACATCGCATACTCGAACGTGTCAATGCAGAGCTGAACGTGTTCCTTTATGTATTTCTTAATGTCCTCTGAGCCTATCAGCATAGCAGTATGTAGCAGTCCATACATTGTAACACCTAAGGGATAATTCCATCTGCCGTACAGCGTGTTTTCGTTGTACGGTCTTACGAACGTGTCGGGCTCGTCGAGCCGCCAGTACGTTTTAGGCTCGCCCACAACATGGAGCATATCCGAAGCCTTGTCGAACGGGAAATCGTAATCCGCGTCAAATGCGCCTATATACATCCAAATATCGTCCGTACCCTTAACGCGCGCCGCGTTTCTCAGCTCACCCGTCGGACATTCGAGCGTGTAGCCCCAATCGCCGCCGCAAACGCATTTTACGTATAAATCGTATTCGCCCAAAGGCGCGTCAATTTCAAACGTCTCCTTGCCGCCGCTTGTTTTGAACACTTCTTTCTTATTTAAATAAACGACCGTCTCGCCGAGCGTGTCGATCGTGACCTTGTGCTTTGTGTCCTTGATGTCGTCGAAGAACACCTTCGCGTAGCCTACCGCGTACTTGCCCTCGGGCGTTCCGAACATACGTGTGAGGCAGCCCTTTTTCTTCTCGTCGTCCGACCATTCCGTTTCGGGATAGAGCTTCTTGTCGAAATCCTTTTCGCTCATGCCCACCTCGAACTGCGGCTCATAGTCGTCGGGAACAAGCTCGGTAAACACAAATCCCTCTCTGCCCATGCGCTCCTTCGTCGGCATGATAGTGTAGAAGTCCCACTTGCCTATCCAAGTGCCGAACTGCGAGCCGAATCCGGCGGTCGTTTTCTTAAACTTGATGCGGATGTCGTTCCAGCCCTTATGCACGTCAAAGAAAATACGCGTCGCCGTTTCGGAATATCTCTCCTTGAAAATGTCCGACTTGTACACCTGCTCGCCGTTTACATACATCTCCATCGGTCCGAAGCAGTTGATATCGAATCCGAAATTAGCGTCGCCGTCGCTGTACGTCGCCGCGAACGCCCAAACGCAGTCCTTGCTTTTCGCGTTCGGATAAATCTTGTTGAAATCGACAAGATAGCGATAGTCCGTGGTGCGGACGATGCCGTTGTTGGTGTACGCGCGGTAATAAAGTCCGTGCTTAAGATTTTGTCCCATGTAGCGGTACGCGAGCGAGGACAGTATCGCCTTCGGATCGGTGCCCTCGTAAGCGTTTATGCTTACGGAATCGTCAAAATAGTATCCCATTGTTCTGTCTCCTTTGCATAAAATTAATCATTGGTTTAATTATACATTATTCGCGCCCGAATGTCAATTATATTTGGTGATTGTGTTCATATTTTTTAAGCGGCAATTCAAATTTGCGTACAGGTATTAAAAAGCTGTTGACAATTACGCCACAGGCTGATAAAATAGCTATGTACGACCTGAAACGGCAGGTTCGCGCATGCGCGGCAAACCCGCGCGGACAGCTTCGGCTGTCGGCAGCACCATCGAAAAAATTTCGGTTTTCCACAAGACTAACCAAATGAGATGGTTTTAAGGCGCAAGGAAAGCAAACGCGCCGAGGACACTATATTTATAATGAAAAGGAGGAATTTTTTTGAGAATGACCGGTGCTGAAATGGTTGTTAAAACCTTGGAGAAGAACGGCGTCGAGGTTGTGTTCGGTTACCCGGGCGCTGCCAACTGTCCCATAATAGACAAGCTGTCTCTTTCCTCCATAAAACATATTTTGACACGAAACGAGCAGGGCGCGGCGCATATGGCGTCGGGCTATGCGAGGGTCACGAAAAGAGCGGGCGTATGCACCGCCACGTCGGGTCCGGGCGCGACGAACCTCATAACGGGTATCGCGACGGCGTACATGGACTCCGTTCCGATGGTGGCGCTTACGGGTCAGGTGGCGACGCCGCTCATCGGCAAGGACGCGTTCCAGGAGGTAGACATTACCGGAGCGACGCTGCCCTTTACAAAGCACAGCTACCTTATTAAGGACGGACTTGATATACCGAGAGTGGTAAACGAGGCGTTCCACATCGCGGAGACGGGCAGACCGGGTCCGGTGCTTATCGACTTCCCGATGGATTTATTAAAGGCGGAGTACGATTACCCCGACGAGGACGATAACGTCAGCATACGCGGCTACAAAATTACCGGCAAGGCTAACGAATCGCAGGTGAAGAAGGTCGCGGAGGCGATAAAATCGTCCAAAAAGCCCGTAATACTCGCGGGCGGCGGCATCGTTATATCCGACGCGGTAAACGAGCTGCGCAAATTCGTAAAGGAAACGGATATACCCGTTGTTTCGACAATGATGGGCATAGGCGTGCTTCCCTGCGACCATCACTCCTACTACGGCATGATCGGCTCGCACGGCGTAAAGCGCGCGAATATGATTTTTAACCGTGCGGATACCGTTATCGTAATGGGTTCGCGTCTCGGCGACAGAACGGTCGCGCACATCAAGGGTCTCGAGGATGGCAATAAGCTCATACATATTGACATCGATCCCGCGGAAATAGGCAAGAACGTTCAGCCGTACATTCCGGTTGTCGGCGATATAAAGGACGTTCTCGAACAGCTTACGCCGCTTATGAGCGGCTACAAAGCCGAAAAGGAATGGGTGCGCGAGGCGGAGGAGCTGCGCGCAAGGTTTACTCACGAGCCGTTTAACGAGGATAACGGCTTCGTAAACCCGAAGTACTTTATGACGATGCTTTCGGAAAAGACACATTCCGACGCGTACGTTTCGACCGAGGTCGGTCAGAACCAGATTTGGACGGCGAACAACTACAACTTCAAAACGCCGCGCGCATTCCTTACGTCGGGCGGCTTCGGCACAATGGGGTACGGACTTCCCGCCGCGATAGGCGCGTCCGTCGCGGCGAAGGGTGAAAAGCCCGTAATCGCCGTAATGGGCGACGGCTCGTTCCAGATGGATCTGCCGGAAATGGGTACTATGGCTTACTGGGATATACCGGTTAAAATGGTACTGTTCAAAAACGGCAGGCTCGGCATGGTACATGAGCATCAGTTCCTTTTGTACAAAGCCAACTACCAGGCGGTCAATATAGAAGGAACACCCGATTTCGAAATGCTCGCGAGGGCGTACGGCTTTAACACCTCGACCGTCAAGGAAAACAGCGAGGTCGGCAAGGCGATAGACAAAATGCTCGCGGACGACAAGTCGTATCTGCTCGTTGTGGAGGTCAACCCCTTCGAGCCTACGGGCGACGTGCTTAACGAGGCTCCGCTCCCCCGAAAGGAGGATAACTAACCATGGAAAGATACACATTATCCGTGCTTGTCGAGAATAATCCCGGCGTGCTTTCAAGAGTTGTCGGAATGTTTTCAAGACGCGGATTTAACATTCACTCGCTGTCGGTCGGTACGACGAACGACCCGCACGTGTCGCGAATTACGATTGAGGTAAACGGCGACGCGCTGACGGTCGAGCAGGTTTCAAAGCAGCTTTCAAAAATCATGGAGGTCATTAAAATAAAAACTCTCCGTGACAGCGAAATAGTAAAGCGCGGTCTCGCGCTTGTAAAAATCAAGGTTACTCCCAAGACGAGAAGCGAGGTAATCGAGATTACGAACGTGTTCAGAGCGAATATAGTCGATATAAGCCCGAACACGCTGACCGTCGAGATAACAGGTCATGAAAAAAAGGTAAACGCTTTTCTCGACCTCGTTGACGCGTACGGCATAGAGGAGCTTTCGAGAACGGGCATGACGGCGCTTGAAAGAGGCGCGAATATGCTCAAGCTCGACAAGTAATTTACAAAGCAAAAAATAATTTAAATAAAGAAAGAGGTAATCAAAAATGGCAAACGAAGCAAAGGTATTTTATGAGAGCGACTGCAATCTCGGTCTTTTGAAGGGCAAGACGATTGCGATAATCGGCTACGGCAGCCAGGGTCACGCTCACGCACTCAATCTGAAGGATTCGGGCTGCGATGTAATCATCGGTCTTTACGAGGGCAGCAAGTCCTGGGCGAAGGCTGAAAAGCAGGGCTTGAAGGTTTATACTTCGGCTGAGGCGGCTAAGAAAGCTGACATCATCATGATTCTTATAAACGACGAGCTTCAGGCTGATCTTTACAAGAACGAAATCGAGCCGAACCTCGAAGAGGGCAATATGCTTATGTTCGCGCACGGCTTCAACATTCATTTCGGCACGATCGTACCGCCTCCCTATGTTGACGTTACGATGATCGCTCCGAAGGGTCCGGGTCACACCGTTCGTTCGGAGTACTTAGAGGGCAAGGGCGTTCCGTGTCTTATCGCTGTTGAGCAGGACGCTACGGGCAAGGCTCAGGATCTGGCTCTCGCATACGCTTTGGGTATCGGCGGCGCAAGAGCGGGCGTTCTCGAAACAACGTTCAGAACGGAAACCGAAACAGACCTCTTCGGCGAGCAGGTTGTTCTCTGCGGCGGCGTTACTGCCTTGATGCAGGCGGGCTTTGAGACGCTCGTTGAGGCGGGCTACGATCCGAGAAACGCGTACTTCGAGTGCATACATGAGATGAAGCTCATCGTAGACCTTATCTATCAGAGCGGATTCAAGGGCATGAGATATTCTATCTCGAACACCGCTGAGTACGGTGACTATATCACAGGTCCGAAGCTCATCACCGAGGAAACGAAGAAGACAATGAAGAAGGTATTAAAGGACATCCAGGACGGCTCGTTCGCGAAGCAGTTCCTGCTTGATATGTCACCCGCGGGCAGACAGGTTCACTTTAAGGCTATGAGAAAGATTGCCGGCGAGCATCAGCTCGAAAAGGTCGGCGAGGAGATAAGAAAGCTCTACAGCTGGAACAACGAGGACGATAAGCTTATAAACAACTGATCGAAAAAATATTATGCGGAACGGCGTAACGCCGTTCCGTATTTTTTTACGCAAAAAACGCCGCCGAAAACGGCGGCGCTCGATATTATTTTATAACAACCGCGTAGGTCAGATTTTCGAGCCACGTCCCTCCGGACGTCCTGCGCGCGGAAAGGTCGTTTATTATAATGCTTCGCGGATTTAATGCCGTGTTTGGACCGTCGGGCGGTACGAACGAGCCGGAGTCGTTTATTACGTAGTACAGTCCGTTTTCCTCGCCGAGATAAAGCACCTCATGTCCCGGCATTATAAGTATCGCTCCGGCAGGGAGCGTGTCAATCACAGCATTTTTCTCGTCCGCGGTCATTTCGGTCATATCGGTAACGTCAGCCGGCATTGCCGCCTGCCATGAAGTGTTCCGCGCAAGCTCAAATCCGAAACAGCGGTACACCTCCTGCGCGAATGCCGAGCAGTCCTGCGCGTTCATCATGCCGCCCCAGCCGTAACGGTCGCCGAGTGACTTGAACGCCTGCGTCAGCACGTTCGCCGACGTGTACGGCAAATATCCGACGTTTACGTCGCGGTTCGCGGAGATAAGCGCGTCCTTTTGGTAAAATTTTCCGTTTTCGTCACGCGCGGGTATTTTCACAACGTAGTTGTTCCACGGCAGACGATTCGTGACCGCACCGTCCGTGTACTCCGTATCGAGCGGCAGAACCGTTCCCATCGTGAGCAGCTTTTCATTCAAGTCCGTGTCCGCGCTCGGTTCGAGGTACACCTTTTCACCCGTCACAACGAGAAAATCCTTGGGGTTTAACAGGCTTTCCCACTCCGCCTTGCTTTCACACACGGCAATATCCTCCGTCGGCGCCCAGCCGGAATAACATCGGCTGTATACATATGTAAATTTTCCGTCGGCGGTCTGGAACAGAACAACGAGCGGCTCGTTCACCGCCACGCCCGTTGCCGTGATCTCGTCCCACTCGGGGTCGGATGGGATTTCGGACAGGTAATCCTCACACGGATAGTCCTTCATAATCGTCCTGGTCACGGCAAAACCGAATTTGTACGGCATTTTCTTGGTGACAGACGCGTTCCTTATATTTTTGCGTATCGCCTCGTAATAGCTTTCGGTTACGGGCTTGTCGCCCAAATACAACACCTTGGACGGCTGATTAAAATCGGCGAGCGACTTCGCCAGAGCCGTGCCGTCGTATGTTCCGTCAAAGGCTGTCAGGTCGTTCATGTGCGTGCCGTCGGCTTTGAGGATTTTGCTGTTAAGCTCCGCTATCTCCGCTTCGGTCATTATAACCTCATCGGAGCAGTTGTCCTTTGCCTGCCAGAACGACGCGGCGCACATTTCAGCCGTCACGTTCGGTGCTGTGGCGATACTGCCGAGTTTTTTGACTTCGAGCGGATAGTCGATCACGGAAAGTCCGCCCTCCGGCTGCAACTCGCCGTCCCAGAGGAACAGCTTCGCCTTTACCGCGTCGTCGGGAGCAAACGCGCCGAACACATTTTTAAGCTCGTCCTCGGCGAAATTTTTCACGTTTACGAGCGCGCCCGCGCCGTTATAATACGAGCATATATACACCGGTTTTTCCGCCGCCTGCGCGGCTGTCGAAACAAGCGCCGCCGCGGCAAGCGCGGCTGTAAATATTTTCAGTTTCATTTTATAAACCCTCGTTTTAAATATAAATCTCCGCGTTTTTCGTGCAGATTTATCCCAAGATAGCTTTCGCTTTGAGTATCGCGATTGCCGTTTTTGCGTCGCGTATCTCGTTGTTCATCGCCATATTGTAAAGCTCGTCTAGGTCGTACTTCCTCACGTTCAGAAACTCGCCCTCGTCGAGATGCTGTCCGACGAAGTGAAGATTTTGAGCAAGGTAGAGATTTAATACCTCCTCGCAGTAGCCCGGAGTCGCGTAGTACGCGCCGAGGTGCGTGAAGTCCTCCGCCTCGTAGCCCGTTTCCTCTATAAGCTCGCGCTTGCCGCATTCGAGCGGATTTTCGCCGTACTCAAGCTTACCTGCGGGTATTTCGAGCATCATCGACCTTGCCGCTATGCGGTACTGCGTTACCATGAACACCTGCCTGTCCTCCAGCACTGCGATCACGCCCACGCCGCCCGGGTGTGAGATCAGCTCGCGCATCGACTCCGTGCCGTCGGGCAGCTCGACCTGCTCCTTTCTTACCTTAAAAATCTTGCCGTCGTATATCGGCTCCACGCTTAATGTCTTTTCCTCAAATTTCATGACCGTTGTCCCCTCTCGTTATCTTAAATCCTATCTTTTGCTTCAAAAACCGCTCGATCGCCGGTTCGACATGCAGCATTTTCTTCAAATTCTCGTAATCATCTCTCGCCTTCACGCTTTCCCTGCCCGTGTACACGGCGCGTATCATTATATTTTTCGGTGTTTCGAGCGGCGAAATGTACTCAATCATGCTCACTTTGTACCCCACGCTTTCGAGATACGCCGCGCGTATGTCGTCGGTAAGCGTGTCGGCAAGCCGCGCTTTAAGTATGCCGTACTTCATGATAGGCTCAAACGGCTCATAGGAATACTGCTTCAAAATATCCTTGTGACAGCACGGCACGCACACTATCGCGCGCGACTTCGAGCGTATGCCCAGTCCCAGCGCCATGTCGGTAGCGGTGTCGCAGGCGTGGAGCGATATTACTATGTCGGGGCGCGCATCGGGCGTATACTCCGTGAGGTCGGCTTCGATAAATTCCATGTTGTTGTAGCCGAGGTTCGCGGCGATACGCTTCGACGCGTCTATCACCGTTTTTGAATAGTCAACGCCGATAAAGCGGCACTTCTTTTTGAGTATCTCGCGCAGGTAGAAGTTTAACACGAACGACAGATAGCTCTTGCCGCAGGCGGCGTCGAGTATGACGTACTCGTCTCTGTCGCCGATTTCCTTCAACACGCTTTGCATAAGCTCCACAAAGTAGTCAATCTGATTGTACTTTCTGATTTTGTCGTTCTTTATTTTGCCGTTTTTCGCGAGTATGCCGATTTCCGTGAGTAAATCCTTCGCGAGCGCGGGATTCACGACGTACTCGCGCCCCGTCTGTACCACGCTCGTCTGCGGTGCGTCGGTGAGCGCGTCCTCGTGGCGCATATTGACCTTTTTGTCGCTCGCCTCTATCACAAGTCTTGCGCCGCGTTCCGCGTATATTATGCGCGCCTCGTCGTAGTTTAATAGCTCGGCGGCGACTATGTCCCATACTTTATCGGCGGTGACAACGCGCTTTACCGCCTGGTAGTCAAGCGTCACGCCGTTTTCGTCAAGAAGTATTTTCGCGGGGAATATTTTTGCGCCCGATTTGAATTGTATTGTTATGTCGGTAAAAAAATCTCTGTTTTCCTCCATGCGGCTCAAAAGTCCGGAGAAAAACAGATTGATTTTTGATACGGTTTTTTTGTTCATCGCCTTTTCCTTTACAACTCTATCGTGAGCCGCCGTCCCGTCGGCTCGTATTTGCGGTACTTTACGCCCACCATGTCGAACATGCGCTTTGACGCAACGTTGTCGTCCATGCCGTCGTACTTGTCGCATGCGTACACGACCTCGCGTATGCCCGACTGTATAATGGCTTTCGCGCACTCGTTGCACGGGAACAGCGTCACGTACAGCGTCGCGCCCGCGAGTGAGCCGGAGCTGCGGTTCAATATCGCGTTAAGCTCCGCGTGGCATACGTACATATATTTTGTGTCGAGCGGCGCGCCGTCGCGCTCCCACGGCATAAGGTCGTCGTCGCAGCCCGTGGGCATACCGTTGTAGCCGAGCGATAAAATTTTGTTCTCGCTGTTCACAATGCAGCAGCCGACCTGCGTATTACTATCCTTCGACCGCTGCGCCGATAAAAGCGCGATGCCCATAAAATATTCGTCCCATGATATGTAATCGGTTCGTTTCATTAAATATCACCTCGAATTTATCCCATCAATATTTTTTTATCCCTATATCGCTCCTATGGAACTCGTCCGTGAACGAAATTTTATCGACCGCCGCGTACGCCTTATCGCGCGCCTCGTCGATATTCGCGCCGAGCGCGGTAACGCCCAATACGCGTCCGCCGCTTGTGACAATTTTTCCGTCCTTTACAGCCGTTCCCGCGTGGAACACCGTAACGCCGTCCACGCTGTCAAGACCTGTGATCTCATAGCCCTTCTTGTAGCTTACGGGATAGCCGCCCGACGCCATAACGACGCATACGGCGGCGTTGTCCTCCCACTCTATCTCGATTTCGTCAAGCTTTTCATCTATAACAGCTTCCATTATGTCAACCAAATCCGTCTTTAATCTCGGCAGCACGACCTGCGTTTCGGGGTCGCCGAAACGGCAGTTGTATTCGATTACCTTCACGCCGTCCGCCGTCATCATCAGTCCGAAATACAGCACGCCCTTAAACGGTCTGCCCTCCGCGGTCATTGCCTTTATTGTCGGCAGGAAGATATTTTCCATGCACTCCTTCTGCTTCGCCTCGTCGTAGAGCCGCGACGGCGAGAACGTGCCCATGCCGCCTGTGTTCAAGCCCTTGTCGTTATCGTACGCGCGCTTGTGATCCTGCGCCGATACCATAGGTTTAACGGTTTTTCCGTCTGTAAACGCAAGCACGCTCACTTCCGGTCCTGTCAGAAATTCCTCGATAACGACACGGCTTCCGCTCTTGCCGAACTTGCCCTCGTCGATCATTTCATGCACGGCTTGCTCGGCTTCGGCTAAATCCTGCGCGATTATAACGCCCTTGCCGAGCGCGAGTCCGTCCGCCTTGATAACTGCCGGGAATTTGCCCTGCTCCTTTATGTACGAAATCGCTTTCGTGCTGTCGTCGAATACCTCGTATCTGGCGGTCGGGATATTGTACTTTTTCATAAGCTCCTTCGAGAACGCCTTGCTGCCCTCGATGATCGCCGCGTTTGCGCGGGGTCCGAACGCGCGTATTCCCTCTTTTTCGAGCGCGTCCACCATACCCATGGCGAGCGGGTCATCCGGCGCGACCATTACGAGATCGACCGCCTTTTCCTTTGCAAGCGCGACCATGCCGTCAATGTCCGTAGCCGCCACGTTCACGCACTCGGCGAGTTCCGCGATACCGCCGTTGCCGGGCGCGCAGTAAATCTTCTCAACCTTCGGCGACTGCGCGATTTTCCAAACAATAGCGTGCTCGCGTCCGCCACCGCCTACTACCAAAATTTTCATAATATTTTCCTCCAGTTTAGTGTCCCCATACTTTAGTGTCCCTGTATATTTTAGTGTCCCTATGTTATCGTGGACGGGCGACCGCAAGGGTCGCCCCTACGGCGCACACTTTATAAAATAAAGGTGTAGGGGCGACCCTTGTGGTCGCCCGTTAAAACCCCTCAGTCCCGTAACATTGTGTGGGGCATTGCGGGCTGTCGAGGCGCCAGCCCCTACAACCCTACAAATCCGCTTGTACGGGACGGCGCCCTCGACGTCCCTCTTTATACGCGTCAGCGCGACCAATTAATGATGGAACAATCTTATTCCTGTGAACGCCATCGCCATGTTGTATTTATTGCACGTCTCAATAACGTTATCGTCCCTTATCGATCCGCCGGGCTGCGCTATTACCGTAACGCCGCTCTTTCTCGCTCGCTCGATGTTGTCCCCGAACGGGAAGAACGCGTCCGAGCCGAGCGCTACGTCCGTGTTCTTGTCAAGCCACTCGCGCTGCTCCGCCTTTGTGAATACGGGCGGTTTTACCTTGAATATCTTCTCCCACGCTCCGTCCGCTAAAACGTCGTCGTGCTCGTCGGAGATGTATACGTCGATCGCGTTGTCGCGGTCGGCGCGCTTTATTCCGTCCACAAACTCAAGCGCGAGCACCTGCGGTGCTTGTCTGAGCCACCAGATGTCAGCCTTATTGCCCGCAAGACGCGTGCAGTGAATACGCGACTGCTGTCCCGCGCCGATACCGATCGCCTGTCCGTCCTTGACGTAGCAAACGCTGTTCGACTGCGTGTATTTGAGCGTGATCAGTGCGATTTTTAAGTCGCGCTTCGCCTCGTCGGAGAGCGTTTTATTTGCGGTAACGACGTTTGACAGGAGCTCGTCGTTTATGTCAAGCTCGTTTCTGCCCTGCTCGAACGTGATGCCGAATACCTGCTTGCGCTCGATTTCGGCGGGAACGTAGTTCGGGTCGATTTTGATTATGTTGTAGTTGCCGTTTTTCTTGGACTTCAAAATTTCAAGAGCCTCATCGCTGTAGCCCGGCGCGATCACGCCGTCGGAAACCTCTTTTTTAATTAAGAGCGCCGTAGCCTTGTCGCACTCATCCGAAAGAGCGATAAAATCGCCGAACGACGACATTCTGTCCGCGCCCCTCGCTCTTGCGTACGCGTTTGCGAGCGGAGTAAGCTCTACTCCGTCAACAAAATAAATCTTTTTGAGCGTGTCCGAAAGCGGCAAACCGACCGCCGCGCCCGCCGGTGACACGTGCTTGAATGACGTTGCCGCCGGAAGTCCCGTAGCTTTTTTGAGTTCCTTAACGAGCTGCCAGCCGTTAAGCGCGTCGAGCAGGTTGATGTACCCCGGTTTTCCGCAAAGCGCCTCAAACGGCAAATCGCCGTTCTCGATAAATACCCGCGACGGCTTCTGATTTGGATTGCAGCCGTATTTTAATTGTAATTCGTTCATTTTTTATATTCCTTTCTTTTATTATTTGTAATATTCGTCCGATTCCCATTTGGACGGGTTCTCGTCAACGTATTGCCATATTTGCGCGTAATCGTGTTCCGTGCGGATGATGTGGTCGTAAAATCCGCGTTGCCATATTTGTCCCATTGTGATATTGCGTTGTTTACAAATATTCAGCCATTTATTTGCAACAAGCGATTTATATCCGCCTATGATATTTCCCAACGTAGGGGCGACCCTTGCGGTCGCCCGCATTTCGCTGTCTTTTATAAACACTATCATATGGATGTGGTTTGGCATAATCACATATTTTTCAATTAATATGTCATATATATTTTCTATATCGGATATTGTATGATCTGCTATTTCCCCTAATTGCGATAATTCTACAATCGGGCGACCGCAAGGGTCGCCCCTACGGATATTTGATAACACATGTATTCGATTATGCGTACATATTGTAACAAAATACGCTCCACAATTAGAATAATCGTATTCTTCCAACCGTATCTTTTTTCTTTTCTGTAAATCATTCATTTCCGCAAAATGCCGACCGCCTTTTCATAATCGCCGCCGTCAACGTACACGTAATATTGCCGCGCCGCCGCCGATTGCGTCGAGCCGGATTTAGGCGCGGTGCGCGCGCCTGCCGTTATATCCATAAGACACGACGGCATTGTTAAATCCGTGATTTTATGCGTGTGCTTTATTCCGGCACAATCGAGCGCGTCACGAATACGGTTAAACTCCGCTGCATCAAACCCGCAATAGATTTCCTTCTTCATAAAATCACCCCGAGTTACTTATTCTTATTCACGATCCGCGACTGAACCTCGCCTGTTTCAAGGTCAATAAACCGCACAAACAGCGACACCTTATTATCCTCGTTGAGCGCGTCCCACAGACCGTTTGTGAACTCGTCAATATCGCTCGGTATCGCTACCTTTTTCGGCTCGCCCTCGAACGAGGGGAGCGGGCTGCCGTCGCCCATATAGGTGTGGATGAATCTGCCCTCGCCGCCTATCGGGTTCTTGTACGAATACGTATACCTTAGACACGATTCGGGGTTGCCGTTCTCACTCTTTAAAATCGACATCGCGTAATTGAAGCGTCCGTCGTCGACCTTGATTATGCCGGAAATTCTCGGCGTGTAGTTGGGCGCGTCGTCCTCGAACTCACGTCCGCGAAGCGACTGCTCGAACGTCATTTGCTGGTTCATAAGCTCATAAATCGTGTCGGTCTGGTCGCCGTTCGTCACGATCGTTTTGTTGCCCAAAACGCGCACCGGAGCGTAAATAATGAGGTGCGGATCCTTCATTTTCGATGGGTCGAACGCTTGCGTACGAATACCGTCGCCGTCCTCGACGAACACGCGGTTGCGACTGTTTTCCGAGCGTCCCATGATAAAATACGCCGTCACCGCCGATTTGCCGTCAGCCGACTTACCGATAACAATTCCGCGTCCGGGGTACGCGTTTTGCTTTAATTCCTCGTAGATGTTAAGTGTTTTCATATGTTTCCTCCTTATTCACCGCCGTTTTTACTGTCGTTTTTACCATTATATCATTTATTTTACTGTTTGTCAGCCTGTTTTTGAAATATTTTTGCATAAAAAAAGCGGAACGCTCCGCTTTTGTGGTTCACTTGTATATCACTGTGTTTGTTATGAACGGCGGTATGTAGAAAAAGCGCTTTATCTCGCAGCCGGTGAAGCCCGTGAATTTCGTCCATGTGTGCTCCGTGTAGAAGTTTAAGTGCAGCGGCGTTGACGGCTGCTCCGACATCATTTCGCGCCATAGCCGAAGCGGGAAAAGCACCTTGCCGCTGTGCGGTTCAAGCAGCGTCGCGACGGACGGCACGACGGAAAGCTGATGCGTCCCGACGCGCTCCATTTCGCGTATGACGCGGCACAGCTTTTCAACGGGTTCTATATGCTCCAAAAGCCCAATTGAAACGACCAAGTCAAACTCGCCATCGGAAAAGGGCAGGTCGGCTGCGTCGGCGGTCACAAAATGTATGTCCGCATCCGCGCCGCAGTCCGCGTCTATATCCGCGCCCCATATTTCAAATTTGTCACGCGGCAGAAATTGTATGAAGTCCCTGCCGCTCGAACATCCCACTTCAAGCACCTTTATCCGTTCCTTTTCGGGCAGTTTAATCAGTCCCATTATTTTGTTAAACCGTCTCTTTTTCCAAAACGAAGAATACTTATCCTTCCATATTCTGTAAAATTTCATTTTTCCTATTATCATGTTGACCCTCCCTCAAATACAACATATGTTGTATTTATGACATAATTGTACAACAAATGTTGTATTATGTCAATAGGAAATATTATTTTTGGGGAGGAAAATAACATGGCACATTATCCGAGACTTAGAGATTTGCGTGAGGACAGCGATTTGACACAGTCGCAGCTTGTTGAAATTCTTAAAATGCACAAAACCACCTACACGAATTACGAGCAGGGCTACCGCGAGATACCGTTCTGTCTCGTAATACGTCTTGCAAAGCTGTATAATGTCACGATCGACTATATTGCGGGGCTCACCGACGAGCCGACGCCGCTTAAGAAAAAAAATCATAAATGCAAATAAAATAAGCGGCAAATATGCCGCTTGTTTTGTGAGGATATTTAAAATTGTTGTCGGCGCGGTTACATTTCCGCGCTGAATTTTTCCGCCGCACACGGTAAACACTTCCTTATCCTTTAACCGCCAAAACAGTAAATTCACCCGGTACAATTTCGTTCGTCCATGCGGGGTGTTCGTCAAATCTTTTCAAAACGAACCCACTGTCTATGACCGCGTTAATTATCTCGCTGACGGTATATTTTCTGTAGCTGCATTTAGGCATTTTACTGCGGATCTCATCATCAAAGAAACGCGCGTGCGCCATTTCTCCCTCGAAGATCTCCGTTGAGAAATAGCTCATAGCGGGCTGCTCCAAATTCAGTATATCGGATATTTTCGTAAACGGGTGAAAATCGCTGCATATCATTTTCCCTCCGTTTTTCAGCAAACAATACATAATACGCATGAACTCGTTAATATCGTGGAAATAGTGCAGCACTCCGCCTTCCATGAAAACAACGTCGAAACGGTTGTAATATTTTTCGTCAATGTCCAAAACGTCGCAAACCTCATAATTTATACGCGTTCCGGCGGCATCAGCGAGCTCCAAAGCGTATCTTTTGTTGTCCTCCGAAATGTCAAAAACCGTTACATCTGCGCCCAGCAAAGCGAGCGGAACGGCTTTTTTGCCGCACGAACCGCATATGTTCGCGATTTTCACTCCCTTGTATGTATCAAAATACGCCGAATACCGCTTTAGTTGTTTGATTGGATTTTCCCTGGTTTCCTTCGCCCGTTCCGCAGGCGTACCAATATGCTCAACCCAAAATTCATAAGCGTTGTATTCCCACGCACGTTTGTTTTGAATACTGTAATCTTTCATATCGTATCAATTTTGTTATGCGTCCTCCGCGCAGAATTTTTCCACCGCTTGCGGCAGAATTATCCATTCAGCCTGTTCCATTACGCGTCTTTGCAGGATTTCCGGCGTGTCGCCTTCCTGTACCTCGACCGCCTTTTGCATAAGTATCTTTCCGCCGTCAACTACCTCGTTTACAAGATGCACCGTCGCGCCGGTCACCTTTACGCCGTAGTCGAGTGCGGCTTGATGCGGCTTTAGTCCGTACATGCCCTCGCCGCAGAACGACGGTATCAAAGACGGATGTATGTTTATTATTCTGCCCGCGTATTCCTTTAACAGCTCGCCGCCGAAAATCGCGAGAAAGCCGGCGAGCACCACAACGTCTACTCGCATTTCCTTCATGTACGCGCAGATTTGGCTGCTGAACTCGTCTATATCGCCGCCGCAGTCGGCGTTTTTGCGGATTATTTTTGTTGGTATTCCGGCGTTTTGTGCGCGCGTCAAACCGTACGCGGACGCGCTGTTTGAGCATACGCAGACTATTTTGCCGCTTTTTAAAACGCCGCTTTTCTGCGCGTCAATCAGGGCTTGCAAATTCGTTCCGCCGCCGGAAATCAGTACTCCTATTCGTTTCATTTTGTCCTCCTTGTTAAACCCCTCAGTCACTTCGTGACAGCTCCCCTAGTAGGGGAGCCACACACATCGTAAGCCTCCCCTATTAGGGGAGGTGGCACCGAAGGTGTCGGAGGGGTTTCCGTATTACACAATTTCCACGCCCGTTTCGCCTTCAGCCAATTCGCCTATGATATATGCGGTTTCGCCCGCGTCGGTCAGGCACTTTACCGCCGCGTCAGCTTTGTCCGCGTCAACAGCTACAATCATGCCGATGCCCATGTTAAACGTGTTATACATATCGCGCTCGGGGATATTGCCCTTTTCTCTCATCAGCTCAAATATCGGCAGCACCTTCCATGTTCCCTTGTGAATTACAGCCTTCAAGCCCTCGGGGAGCATTCGCGGCACGTTTTCGATAAAGCCGCCGCCTGTGATGTGCGATACGGTGTTTATGCCGACTTCATCGATCAGCTTTAAAAGCGGCTTTACGTAAATTTTCGTCGGCGTTAGCAGTTCCTCGCCAATCGTTTTGCCGAGCTTTTCCGAATATGTGCCGAGCGTTTCCTTCGCGTTCGCGTCGTTCAAACCGAACAGCTTTCTTACCAATGAATAGCCGTTCGAGTGAATGCCGCTCGACGCTATGCCGATAAGCTTGTCGCCAGCTTTGGCATTCGCGCCGTCGGTGATTTTGCTTTTTTCGACCACGCCCACAGAAAATCCCGCGAGGTCGTACTCATCAACCGGATAAAATCCCGGCATCTCGGCGGTCTCGCCGCCCACGAGCGCGCAGCCCGCCTTTACGCAGCCGTCCGCCACGCCCTTTACGATTTGCGCAATTTTTTCGGGAACATTCTTCCCCACCGCCAGATAATCGAGGAAAAACAGTGGTTTTGCGCCCGAGCAAGCAACGTCATTCACGCACATTGCAACGCAATCCTGACCTATCGTGTCGTGCTTGTCCATCAGAAACGCGACGCGCAGCTTCGTTCCAACGCCGTCCGTACCGGACACCAGCACGGGGTTCTCGTAATTTTTCGGCATTTCAAACAAGCCGCCGAAGCCGCCTATTCCGCCGATAACCCCCTCTATCGCGGTGCGCTTTACGTCGTCCTTGATAAGCCTCACCGATTCGTAGCCCGCCTCAACGTCTACGCCCGCTTGTTTATACGCATTTTCACTCATAATTTTATCTCCTTTTTAATTGTTTGCTTTATTAAAGTCACTGTAATTGCCTTCGAATATCAGCTTGCCGTCATTGTCATATTCGCGGTAATAACCGCAGTATTCGCCGTTTGTAATTTCTCCCTCACGTTCGACGCGATAACCGAAACGAAGATTATCGGGTTGCTCAAACGGTACAATGCTGTCACGCTTATAACCGTCTATACGCGCCCCTTCAATTCTGCTGCCGTCGTTACGGTCAACGTCACCGGTATAGAAGTATGCCGACTCTGTTGTAATGCCGTCAATAAGGTTATTGCCAACAAAATCACCGCGTTTGAAATCCCACCGTCTGTTCCTGTATACGCCGCCGTTGCCGTATTCCTCATGCTGATGGCAGCAGATACCGCTGCCGTTCAGTCCGTTTGCCTTATCTCCGAAGCCTATGTATTTCCAATTCCCCCGCTGCATACCGCCGGTTATCTTAATAATACCGACGTTCGGATTTTCTTGTATATGAGCAGTGAATATTGACAAATCCGATATTCCCGTTATGCTTTTTACAATTTCCGCGCAATCGTCAAGCTCTATGATATTTTTCTCAAAATCCCGCTCGTATAATTCGGAAAGGTCTTTGAGCATAAAATCAATATTTATTCTGTCCCGCAGATTATTGTCAGAATAATCCGCTTGAAACGATTTAAGGTCAAACGGTTCCTGTATTATTCCGTATTTCAAAAGCTCCGCCGCGCTGATATACGGCTTGCCGTTGATCAACACATTCCGAATTTCCGTACCGTCGAAGTACACCTTCATATCCGACGCACAAACCTCGGATATTCCCGACGGTGCGGAGTTTATAATCTCGCCGTCGAGCATACTGAATTTCTTTTCCCTGTTTCTTGTAAGCCATACAGCATCCTCGTAAATCTGCGCGTCAAAGCCGTAGTTTTCCAAATCTGCGGCATCAACATACACGCCGTTAAGACGCGGATTTTCGTTAATTCTTTCAAGCTGCTCCGCGCTGTAGACCGTATCGACCGGCGAAACATACGACACAAGCGGCATTTCGTTTATAAACAGCGGCAAATTCGCTTCGTGCGCCATACCGATCACACCGCCGCCGTCATACGACAAGCCTGCCTCATACGGCTTTGACGTGTCAATCGCGATATGTCCGTCCTCGTAGCCCACCGCGAAATCGAATATTCTCGCGATATCGCGGATTTTAAAATAATTGCTGTCCTTGATATTGTAGCCGATAAGCGTTATCCTCTCGCCGCCAAACGTCACCTCGGGAACGGAAAACGTGGCGTTTTCTTCGCTTTCGGCATTCTGCGAAAACTCCGTGCCGACCGGCTCATACGCCTTTCCGCCCGTAAGCGTGACCGCGTTGTTTTTCCAGCCCACGTTAAACTGCCTGTCCGTACCGGACAGCGCCGACGCGACGTCGCGCAGCATGAAGTAATTGCTGTCGTACAGATTATACGCGCAGAAATCGACCTCCTCGCCGTTTACCGTCACAACCGCGCTTGTCGGCACAGCTGTTTCCGCGTGAGCGGACGAAGCAAACAGCATTATTGATAATATTGCCGGCAAGAATAATATTTTCTTCATTTTACATATCTCCAATATGCCGGTCTTACTTACATTTCTGCTACAGTCTGCTTTATTTTTGCGTCCTTTGCCGCGACGCCGTCAGCCATTTTTGCCTTCGCGGCTTTTAACGCATCCTTCAAATAATCATATTTGAGTGACAAGATCTGCGCCGCGAGTATCGCCGCGTTTGTGCCGTTGTCAAGACCGACAGTCGCCACGGGTATGCCCGGCGGCATCTGAACTGTCGCCAAAAGCGCGTCGAGACCCTCGAGCGTAGATTTTATCGGTATGCCGATAACCGGCACAACGGTGTGCGCCGCTATTACGCCAGCGAGGTGCGCCGCCATTCCAGCCGCGCAGATGATTACCTCTATGCCGTTATCCTCCGCCGACTTTGCGAACTCCGCAGCCTTGTCGGGCGTGCGGTGCGCGCTTATTACGTTTACGTCGATTTCAATATCAAATTCCTTCAATTTCGATACGCAGCCCTTGAGCTTTTCAAAGTCCGAGTCCGAACCCATGATTAACGCTGCCTTTGGTTTTGTCATATGTCATTACCTCCGTTTTTTGTTAT
>CANQQS010000050.1 GCA_947626045.1 uncultured Clostridia bacterium
GACGGCAACTTCATGTGGCCCGGCTTCGGCGACAATATGCGCGTACTTCTCTGGATACTCAACCGCTGCGCGGGCAAAGTTGACGCGGTCGACTCGCCGATAGGCTACCTGCCCAAGCCCGAGGACATCGACATCACAGACCTTGATATGACGGTTGACGACGTTAAGGCTCTCCTTACGGTAGACAAGGCTGAATGGCTCAAGGACGTTGAGGATCCCGACACGGGTATCAAGCAGTACTTCGCTCAGTTCGGCGACAGACTGCCGAAGGAAATGGCGGAAGAGCTTGATAAGCTTGAGGCTAATCTCTCGAAGTAATTTTACAGTATAGGAAACGACATTTAAAAAGCGAAAAGATGAAGAAAATCATCTTTTCGCTTTTTAATATATTGAGTTTTAATCGGATTTTACCTTGCAGTTATTTATGGCATATTCCAGCAATATATTTATCAATTCATTTCTTGAACGGTTTGTCTCCTTGGATAACTCATTCAGCTTAAATACGGTTTCATCCTTAACCCTTATGGAAAATGTTTTATATCCGTCCTCGCCTTTTAAATTTTTCTTGTTTATAATCAGCTTTTCGTTCATTTTTAACACCTCACATATATTCTATCTTGACATAAGTTATAAATATATGTTATACTAATAAACATAAAATATAACATACGGGGGTATAAATTTGAAAAAAAGAAATTTAATCATTATCATGGCATTAACAATGCTTACGGCGATGTTTCCGACTATGACGGCACGCGCGGAGGAATGGTACGGTGATTTGCGTTACGAGGTCAATGACGACGCGACAGTGACGATTACCGCCTGCGCCGAAACCGCGTCGGGCGAAATCGAGATACCCGATAAAATCAACGGTATGCCCGTAACATCAATCGGAGATTACGCGTTTTCGCAATGTTACGGCTTTAAAAGCGTCACGATACCGTCAAGCGTTACCTCAATCGGTACGGGCGCGTTTGCGAACTGCTACGGCTTAACGAGCATAGAAATACCTTCAAGCATTGCCGTTATCAGCGAGCGCGCGTTTTACGACTGTATCAGTCTGACGGACGTGACAATATCCGAAGGCGTCACCGAAATCGGCAGCGATGCTTTCTTCTATTGTTTTGATTTGACGGATATAACATTACCTGAAAGCATTAGGGTTATCGGTGACGGAGCGTTCGGTCAGAGCGGACTGACGGGCATAATGATACCTGAAAGCGTGGAGAATATCGGCACAGCGGTGTTTCAGGGATGCGGCAATCTGACCGGTATAGAGGTCAGCGGCGGGAATTTGAATTATTGCTCCTTAGACGGGAATTTGTTTGACAAAGAACAAAAAAACTTAATACAATATGCCGCGGGAAAAAAGGACAGCGCTTATGCGATACCCGACGGAGTAACGGACGTCGCCGCCGCAGCGTTTTTCACGTGTGAAAGCTTAACGGACGTGACGATACCTGACGGCGTTATATCAATCGGCGACAGTGCGTTTTCGGGCTGCAAGGGGCTGACGGAAATAACGATACCCGACAGCGTTGCCTTTATCGGCGAATACGCTTTCAGTAATTGCGGCGGCTTAGCAAACGTAAAGCTGCCCGAAAGCATTACATCAATCAGCGCGAGAATGTTTTACCTATGCGGCAATTTAACGGACGTGACGATACCGTCAAGCGTTACGGAAATCGGCAGCGAGGCGTTTTACCGCAGTGGTCTCGGCAGTATCGTCATACCCGACAATGTTACATCTGTCGGTGATTTTGCGTTTTCCGACTGCGCGGAGCTGACAAGCGTGAAATTGCCGTCGGCTCTCACTGTAATCGGTCGCAGCGCGTTTGACGGCTGCGGCAGCTTAAAGGAAATCGCGCTGCCCGACGGAGTTACCGAAATAGGCGCGCACGCGTTCAGCAAATGCGGCGGTTTGACGGAGTTTGTAATACCGGCGGGCGTTAAGAGTATAGGCGGCGGCACGTTTTATTATTGCGAAGGCTTGACAAATATTAAAATACCGAACGGCGTTACGGAAATCGGCGACGCGGCGTTCTGCGGCTGCTCAGGTTTGACCGATATTATACTGCCCGAAAGTCTTGCTATAATCGGCAGCAGAGCGTTCTACGGCTGCAAGGGCTTAACGGAAATCGTGCTGCCCGAAGATGTTACCGACATAGACTACGCGGCATTTTACGAGTGTGTCGGATTGACGAGGTTGAGTATACCCGCGAGCGTAACGCATATCGGCAGAAGCGCGTTTGACGGCTGTGTAAAGCTTACCGACGTATACTACGGCAAGGATGTGCAGGACTGGGCGGCGGTCGATAAGGAATACGGAAACGACCCGCTTATAAACGCCGAAATTCATTACAACGCCTCGGGAATCCCCAAGTTCAAAACGCCGGTAATAAGCGGCTTAAGCTACGACGGCAAGACATGTACATTCACGGCTCTGTTTGAGTATATTCCGCATGCGATGAATTTAATCGGCGTGCTGTACGACCAAAACGGCGCTGTTTCAGGCATTTCACAGACGGAGGCAACATCCGACGACACTGAAAAGGAAATAACCGTTTCGGGCGAAAACGCGGAAACGGTCAAAATATTTATATGGGACAGTCTGACGGGTATGCGTCCGCTGTGCGGCGCGGCGGAGACTGTATTGCCTTAAACCGGCGGCGTAAATTAAATCGGCATATCGCGTTCAATTCACGCGGTATGCCGTTTTTTTTCTTTGCGGACGCCGTTTACATCATGCCGCCTTACGTGAGATTTTTATATA
Source organism: uncultured Clostridia bacterium (assembly GCA_947626045.1). Lineage (GTDB taxonomy): Bacteria > Bacillota > Clostridia > UBA1381 > UBA1381 > Hominilimicola. The sequence continues at coordinate 2,774 of CANQQS010000050.1, forward strand.
AAAACCGCAAAATTTACCCTTGGACGCAACAAAGCCACCGATGTGCGACTATCGGTGGCTTTGTTGTATATGAACGTAACATTGTACTCAAACAATGTTAAATATATTATACACCATTAGTTTCTAAATTTCAATACTTATTTTAAAAAAATTTAAAAATTTTTAAAAAACCTGTTTTTTATACATTATCGAAGTACGAAATGTACCTGACGGGAGCTTTTTCGCCGAAAAGATACTCGTAGAGGTCGATAAAATAGTCGTCTGTCATGCTTGCAATGTAGTCGGTGACAATATCGTCGTTCGTGCTGTGAGCCGTGTAATCCCAGCCGTTAAAGCGGTTCGCGTCGTTCACAAAGTCGATATGGTGCCTGAACACGGGCGACTCCCTGTGTTCGCTGTTCAAATCCTTTAAAAGCGCCTCATAAACACGCTCGAACATCGGTTGGATTTTTTTATCGTACGTGTCGGCAATTTTGCTGTTTTGGTAGATAATCTCGTTATTGCTGCTCTTGCTCTCCTTCAAAGCCGCGAAATGCGCGTCGTCGAGACGTATATACGGCTTACCGTAGCTGTTTTCGACGATGTTGACGATAAGGTTGTTTATGATTGTCGCGTTGTACCTGCCGATTTGATTTTCCTCAAATATATCCTCACTGCTTATAAGTCCCGCCTTAATCGCGTCCTGCCTGTCCTTGCCGATGTACGCAATCATGTCCGACACGCGCACGACGCACCCCTCGAGCGTTGACGGCACGAGTCTGCCGACCGCCGACTTGTCGTAGTAGCACTCCTCGACTGTTTTGTCAAACTCCTCAAAGCCGCCGAGCGGACGGGGAACGTACTCCTTGCACTCAAACTCGCCGTTATGGCACAGTATGCCGTCGAGCGTCTGTAGGCTTATATTCAGCCGAAAAATTTTGTCAAGCACGCGCACGCTGTGTACGTTGTGGTTAAAATATCTGCCTGTGTGGGCGTGGTACAGGTCGCTTAAAAACCGCTCGCCCGCGTGACCGAACGGCGTGTGACCGATGTCATGACCGAGCGCTATCGCTTCTATAAGGTCGGTGTTAAGCCCCAGCAGCACGCCGATGTTGCGCGCGACACGCGATACAAGCTGCACGTGAAGAGCGCGGTGTGAGATGTCGTCGTTTTTGTAGAAGGAAAACACCTGCGTTTTGTCGGCGTAACGGTTGTAGTACGGGCTGTGCATGATTTTCTCCGCGTCGCGCACGTAAGCGCCGCGCCAGAGCGTAGCCTTGTCGTGCTCGCGGTTATCGCGCCGAACAGCCGGGTCGTCGAAGCCTTTGCCGCCGAATATTTCCTCGTTTATTCTGTTCTGTAACTCCTTTGACAGACGTTCATAGTTTAACATTACAGTTTCCTCCCGTGGTTTGTACTGTGATTTTACCACATTTTGAGCCGCGTGGCAAGACAATAAAAATTTTTTAAATAAAAATGTAAAATATACTTGACATTTTAATTCGCGTGTGCTATATTATAAATGTAAAGTATATTTTACAATTTAATAAAGGAGCTGATAGGGTGATTGCAGCGGTAAGAGATGCGAGAAAGCGCAGCGGAATAACGCAGGACGAGCTTGCGAAGGCGGTCGGCGTGACGCGGCAGACGATAATATCGCTCGAAAACGGACGTTACAGCGCGTCGCTGCAGCTCGCGCACAAAATCGCCAAATTTTTCGGCGTAAAAATCGAGGACATATTTATATTTGAGGAGGACGAGTAAAATGAAATCAAAGAACAAATTCAAGAACAGAATTATTACAAGAATGGTGCTTATGCTGATGTACGTTGTAATCGGCATTGTAATGTGGTCGATCGGAACGTTCGGCGCGAATCCGAACGACACAATATCGTCAATGGGCATAGCGATGGCGGTATGCGGAGCGATAAAGGCGGTGAGAAACATTATCGTGATACGTGACCCCGAAAAGCTCCAAAAGCTCGAAACAGCCGAGACCGACGAGCGCAATGTAATGCTTATACAGAAATCGCGCTCCCTCGCGTTCGCAATATATATCACGGCGGCGGCTGTGGCGATCATCGTGATGATTTGCACCGGCATGGAGTCCGAGTCAAGAATTGTGGTATTTACCGTCTGCAGCTTGGTGGTTATATACCTTATAAGCTATTTGATTATGAAAATAAAGCATTAAATGTACATATATGTGAAGGGGACGTATTGCAAAATACGTCTCTTTTTATGTGTTTTTTGAAATTTGTATTGCAAATCCGCGTAAATATGTTATAATAAAAATACCACAATTTACTGTCATAAATATTTATTATTTATGATACTGCTTTTTTAATATATTTTTTTAGGATATTCCTCATGGGAATATTCTAATTTGCTTATTCTACATAAAGGTTTGTGTTGTCAAAAACGCAGGCTTTATATATGAATATGCCCTTTATGTAGTACCTTGAAGCAGTATTTCATATTTGACAGTAAATGTGTGGTAACATTAATCTGAGCCGCGTTTTATGCGTGGTACAGATATGTGCCGCGCATTTTTTGTTGTGGGGGAATTGGGGTATGACCCTCTCTCCGAGGGGGTCTAAACTTGCTTGCAAGTTTAGGGGGGTGTATGACTAACTCCCAATAATAACACCCCCAAAAGCCGTAGTCGGCTTTTGACCCCCTCATAGAGGGGGTCATGCGTAGGGGCGGTCATTGGCCGCCCGCCAAAATTTACTTTACGGATGAAGAAAAAATGAAAAAACGAATTTTGATTGCCTTAGCCACATTAACAATGCTCTTGTGCATACCGCTTATCGCAAACGCACAAATCATCGACAGCGGCGAATGCGGCGCGTACGGCGATAATGTGACATGGACGCTTGACGATGAAGGTACACTTACCATAAGCGGTGAGGGGGATATGGCAGACTGGTGGGGAGGCAGCGTTACTCCGTGGTACTCTTATCATAGTTCATCAATGCCCTCGGGATATTATATTAAAACAATCAAGCTGGAAAACGGCGTTACATCTATAGGTCAAAGCGCGTTTATGTTTTGTCACGAGCTGGAGAGCATTGACATTGCCGACAGCATTACAGATATTGGCGATAGAGCCTTTCAAGAGTGCGATAAACTGACAAATATTACAATTCCGGATAAAGTTTCTCATATTGGTGACAGCTTGTTTCGCGGGTGCTGGAGCTTAAAAAACGTAGTAATTTCAAGCAATGTTATATCAATAAATGCAGACGCGTTTTCCTTGTGTGGAAGCTTAAACATAACTGTTGACAGTAATAATAAAAACTTTTGCGATATAGACGGAGTTCTATTTGACAAAAACAAAACAGAATTAATAAGATATGCTAAAGACAATATTCAGCCGCAATATAAAATACCGGATAGTGTTACTCGTATCGGCGATTCGGCATTTGAAAATTGCAGCAGCCTTACAAAAATAGAAATCCCCTCAAGTATTGTGTCCATAGGCAGACAATCATTTAATTCATGCACTGAGCTTGACAATATAACAATTCCAAACAGCATACTCACTATAGGAACAGAAGCATTTGCATCTACAAAATATTATAATACTTCGGATAACTGGGAGGATGGTGCCTTATATCTAGGCAAATACTTACTTGAAACAAAGACTAATGGACTTCCCTCAAATTATGCGATAAAAAATGGGACAACTGTTATTTGCCCTGATGCCTTCGATTATGCGGTTGCCGATGAAACCTTAAAAATCATTGAAATACCGGAAAGCGTAGTTAATATTGAAACTTCCTTTCCCAGATGCAAAAATCTTCAAAGGATAGCTGTGGCTGACGGCAATAAAAATTATATTTCCGATGAAGGCGTACTGTACGATAAAAATTTTAAAACTTTAATAAAATATCCGGCACAAAAAGGCGGCGCATATTATGAGGTACACGATAACACAAAAATCTTGGGCAAGTATTCATTTGCTTATTGCAATAATATTGAAAAAATAATAATTTCAGACAATGTGACAGATATTGCAAAACGCGCTTTCTGCGGATGTGAAAAAATTAAAACTGTATACATACCCAAAAGTGTAACAAACATAGGATCATTTGCATTTGCAAGTGATGAGTTTAGCGGTAACGGATTTGAATACTTTACCGATGTATATTACGGCGGAAGTAAAGAAGATTGGGAAAAAATAAATGTTGGCGAAAATAACGAACCGCTTCTAAACGCCGCAATCCACTACAACAGCACGGAAGAAACATTTGATCCAATCACCCCTGCCGCTCTAACCGTCACGCAATCGGGTGACGGCTATACCCTCACCGCCGATACGGACTATGACGGGGTTGCGTATGCCGCAACATATGACGGTGAGGGAAATCTTATAAACGTCGAGAGCGAGCCGTTCATGGGCGGCACTGCGACCGTTGCACCGAATACGGCGGGAGCGGCAAAAATTAGATTTTTTGTCTGGACGAACACTGTTCAGCCGCTGACTGACACAGTGACGAAAAATTTATAACAAAAAAACGGGCATTGCCCGTTTTTTTTTCTTACCTATTTTCCAAAAACTCCCGTGCATTCTTGATTGCCTTTTCAACGGTTTCCTTTGCGGGACCGCCCGTTATTTTTCTGTCGTTTACGCATGTTTCCATGCTTATCGCGTCGTATATATCGCTTTCGATAATATCCGAAAACTTCTTAAATTCGTCCATTGTAAGCTCGTCGAGCGATTTATTATGCTCTATCGCATAGAATACCATTCTGCCGATTACTGCGTGAGCTTCGCGGAACGGAAGTCCCTTTTTAACGAGATAGTCAGCCGCGTCAGTGGCGTTTGTAAATCCGCCCTTCGCGCCGCGAAGCATATTGTCCTTTTTGACGGTCATAGTTGAAATCATATCGCAGAACACGGGCAGACAGAGCTTTACCGTGTCGAGCGCGTCGAAAATCGGCTCCTTGTCCTCCTGCATATCCTTGTTATACGCGAGCGGGATCCCCTTCATCGTCGTTAAAAGTCCCATAAGATGACCGTACACGCGTCCCGTTTTACCGCGTATAAGCTCGGCGACGTCGGGATTTTTCTTTTGCGGCATAATTGACGAGCCTGTTGAAAATGCGTCGTCCATTTCAACAAACGAAAACTCGTGGCTCGACCATAAAATAAGCTCCTCGGAGAAGCGGCTCATATGCATCATTATGATAGAAAGACAGCTTGCGAGCTCTATTACGAAATCGCGGTCGGAAACTCCATCGAGCGAGTTCATCGTAACTCCGTCAAAGCCAAGCTCCGCCGCGACGGATTCGCGGTCGAGCGGATACGTTGTTCCCGCGAGCGCGCCCGAGCCTAACGGCATAACGTTCATGCGCCTGCGGCAATCCTTAAGACGCGACAGATCGCGCTTGAACATCTCAAAATACGCCATTAAGTGGTGCGCGAACGTGATAGGCTGAGCCTTTTGCAGATGCGTGTAGCCCGGCATTATCGTTTCGGTATGCTCCGCCGCCAAATCGACGAATACATTGAGCGCGTGGACAAGCATTTCCTCGACGATTTTCGTTTCATCCATAAGATACATACGTATATCGAGCGCGACCTGATCGTTTCGGCTGCGTCCCGTGTGCAATCGCTTGCCCGCGTCGCCGATGCGGTCTGTGAGGATTTTTTCGATGTTCATATGAATATCCTCCGCGTCGATTTCAAACTCGATTTTGCCCGCGTCTATATCCGATAAAATATTTTTAAGCTCCGCTATGATCTTGTCCGCGTCCTCTTGGGGGATAATACCCTGCCGTCCGAGCATACGCGCGTGCGCGATCGAGCCTTTTATGTCCTGCTTATACATGCGCTTGTCGAAGCGTATGGACGAATTGAAATCGTCAACCTTCTTGTCGGTGCTTTTCTGAAAGCGTCCGCCCCATAATTTTGCCATGATAATTCTCCTTTGATCAATTTTACACAGTGTGAAAATGTATATATTCTGTCCAGATTATTTCGTTATATAAACACAGCGTATAACGTCGTCCCAATCGACGTTAAAGCCGACGTTTTCGGACAAAGCCCGCACAGGGAGCATTGTTTTTTCGTTTATTAGCTGCGCCGGAACATCAAGCGTAACCGCTTCTCCGTTTACATACATAACGTCGGAATCGATGGTAATTTCAATCGTTATTCCGTCAATTTCGGTGTTTACCGTGCGCGTATCGCCGTCCCAGTCAACCGTGCCGCCCAAACCCTCGATTATCTCACGCATCGGAACGAGCGTTCTGGCATCGCGGATCACGCCGTCAAAATCGAGATACTCGCCGTTTAAGCTTATCACCGCGAAATCCGAAGGAACATACGTCAATTCGTATTCCTCGGGGCTTGAGTGATATTCCTTTGAAGTGTAAAATTCGCCGCCGGCAACGTTGACTCCGTTATATATCTCGCCTGTGAGATTATGTCCGGCAATATCGACTATTTCCGATAAGGTGTCGGTATAGTTATGCGCGTATTCATAGCTTTCGTTAGGGTCGGGATACGTGTTTACAAATATTCCGTTTCCGACGGGTTTGAGATCCATCATATCTCCGTATTGGAGAATCTTTCCTCCTCTGAAAAGCCCGTTCTCCCATCCGTCGGTATGCTTGCTTATAACGGCAAATTCGCTTTTTCCGTCGGGATTTGTGAGATAAATTCCATCATATTCGAACGGAACAACAACATTTCCGTCAAAATCAAGTATTCCGCTCTGACCGTTATTTTGAGTTATGATATAGTTGTCCTCGGTTATGATAAATCCCTTGTAATCAGATTGGAACGGAATAATATATTCGCCCGTCTGCGCGTCGATAAGAGCGGTATCTTCTCCGCTTACGGCAGTATAGTAGCGGTCGCTGTATTCAATATTGGCTGTCTGCGCCGGATAATACTGCGTTATGAACCGCCCACCGTTGTAATCGGCAGGATCGATTTCGTTCAGGTTTTCGTCAATATACATTTCCCGACCGTCCTGCGTCACGATTGCGTACGATTTCGGATACGGCTCATAATCAAGGTTGAAACGGTGCGGCACGCTGTCATATACATAGTCAGAGTAGAAATTGCCGTGATCGTCAACGACGGCGTATTTGTCGTTTTTCAGTATGCACATCCTGTCGCGCCGCTGTTCGAGATAAAAGAATATATACCCGTCAAACGTATGCAGAAGCTCGCGCGTTTCGTAGTCGTAGAGCTTAAATTCCATGGGCTTTGAATCGTCCTCGTTATTGTATACCGCGTACATTCCGAGCGACGGACTTATTACAGTATAACCGTCCGGAACGGTGACGAGAACGCTTCCGTCGTGGTCGAAAACGGTAGTGGAGCCGTCCTCGGATTCCGCGTGAACATACGAATCATTATCGCTTGCGAAAACATACGGTCCGCCTACGATGTTGTCCTCAAAGTCCACAACATAAGCCGTGTCGCTATCCATATCGGGCTGTCTGGCAATTCTGACCTCGGATCCTTCCAATTCCTGATACTGCCATCCGTCTCCGGACAGCTTTTCCGCATGTGCCGCGGACGGAATAAGCATAGCCGCCGCAAGCGCGATCAATACGATTAGCTTTTTCATTTTGCGCACCCCCGCCACATATTTTAGCATAAATCCGGCAAGGTGTCAATGCAAAGAAAAACCGCGGCAAAAACCGCGGCTTTGTGAAATTGTTGAATTTATCAGTCCTTTATGCCGTTCTTTTTCTTCATCATAGCCCTAACCTTGAGCGGCAGACCGAACAGGTTTATAAAGCCCTCGCTGTCCTTGTGGCTGTAAAGCTCGTGGCTGTCGCCGAACGACGCGATATCCTCGTTGTAGAGCGAGTACGGCGATTTCGAACCCGCAGGCGTAACGCTGCCCTTGTAAAGCTTTAACTTAACCTCACCCGTAACAGTCTCGTCCATCTTGTCGAACATAGCCGACATCGATTCGCGCAGCGGCGTGAACCACTTGCCGTCATAAACGAGTTCGGAGAACTTAATTGCCGACTGACGCTTGAATGACTGCGTGTCGCGGTCAAGGCAGAGGTATTCAAGCTCCTGCAAAGCGGCGTAAAGAATAGTACCGCCCGGCGTTTCGTACACGCCTCTCGACTTCATGCCGACAAGTCTGTCCTCAACAATATCCGCTATGCCTACGCCGTGCTTACCGCCGAGGGCGTTCAGCTTTTCGACAAGCTCACGCGGCTTCATCTTCTTGCCGTCAATCGATACCGGCTCGCCCGCCTTAAAGCCTATCGTAACGTATTCAGGCTCGTCGGGAGCTTTTTCGGGCGACACGCCGAGCTTCAAAAGGCTGTCAAGCTGCGGCTCGTTCGCGGGATCCTCGAGATCCATACCCTCATGGCTGATGTGCCAGATGTTGCGGTCGCGCGAATACAAATCCTTTTTCGTAACGGGAACTTCAATACCGTGCGCCTCCGCGTAGTCAACGGCGTCTTCGCGCGACTTAATATCCCAAATTCTCCACGGAGCGATTATTTTAATCGACGGATCAAGCGCCTTAATTGTAAGCTCGAAACGAACCTGGTCGTTGCCCTTGCCGGTCGCGCCGTGGCAAATAGCTGTCGCGCCTTCCTTGTGAGCTATCTCAACGAGCTTCTTAGCGATGATAGGTCTCGCGTGCGACGTGCCGAGAAGGTATTTGCCCTCATACACCGCGCCAGCCTTAAGCGTGGGGAATATATAATCCTTTACATAATCATCTCTTAAATCAGTAATATAGCACTTCGACGCGCCCGCTCTCTTAGCTCTCTCCTCAAGACCGTCCGTCTCCTTGCCCTGACCTACGTCGCCGCATACGCAGATTACGTCGTAGCCGTAATTCTCGATGAGCCACCTTACTATAATTGACGTGTCCAGACCGCCCGAATAGGCGAGAACAACTTTTTCTTTTGCCATGTTGACATTCCTCCTAAAATAATATATATTTATACAAGGTACATTATACAACGATTTTTGTCAATATTCAATAGGTAATTTGAAAAAGAGGTAAATAATGATAGTAATGGGCATAGACCCCGGCTACGCGATAGTCGGCATAGGCATAATAGAATATGAAAAGGGACGGACGCGCTACATACACCACTGCGCCGTGACAACGCCGGCGGGTATGAACACGACGGAGCGGCTCAATATCATTTTCCGCGAAACCGGCAGGCTTATAGACGAGTACAAGCCAGACGCGGTTGCGATCGAGGAGCTTTTCTTCAACACCAACCAGAAAACGGCTATAAACGTCGCGCAGGCGAGGGGAGTACTGCTCGTGTCGGTGACGAGCCGAAACGTGCCGATATACGAGTACACGCCCTTGCAGGTGAAGCAGTCGATCGCCGGCTACGGACGCGCCGACAAGAAGCAGATACAGACGATGGTAAAAATGCTACTTCACCTTAACGCGATACCCAAGCCCGACGACGCGGCTGACGCTTTAGCGATAGCGCTGACGCACACGATGACCTCGAAGCTCGGTATAGCGCTCGGTGTGAACAAAATTAAGTAAAACCATATATTGACGGCACACCGCTCAAATGTCTATATATAGCGGTGTATTTAACAAATTCTTAATAATTTAGAAATATGCCTGAAATATATAAATTTTATTTATTTTCACCATATAAAGCTTTTAACTCCTTTAAATGTTTGTGCATAGTGAATGACAAATTTTGTCAAAAATTATAATTTTATTTCGGAATATTACAATTTGTAACAATTTCTTAATATTTATGGGGTTGACATAATTGTAATAATGTTGTATTATTACACTGTCAATAAATCTTTCGGAAGGAATTTTATGTATTACTATATAAAAGGAACGCTCGCACATAAGAGCGGGAATTATGTTGTTATAGACGCGGGCGGCGTCGGATATATGATCTACACGTCGCTGACAAGCGTTGAGCGCGCGGGAAGCGTAGGCTCGGAGGTCAAGATGTACACATACCTCCACGTGCGCGAGGATATTATGGAGCTTTACGGCTTCACGTCGGCTGAAGAAAAGAATATGTTTCTGCTTCTTACGTCGGTATCGGGCGTGGGACCCAAGGCGGCGCTTGCCGTGCTGTCGGTCGGTGACGCTTCGGAAATAGCCGCCGCGATTGTGACCGGCGACGTTAAGATGATAACGCGCGCGCAGGGTATAGGGCCGAAAATGGCGCAGCGTATCATACACGAGCTTAGCGATAAGATTAAGGGTGAAGATTTGGATTTGCCGCTTGACGACGATACCGCGCCTGCAGTATCGGGAGACAACAGAAGCGAAGCGGCAGCCGCGCTCGTGTCGCTCGGCTACAGCATGCAGGAAGCGACAGCCGCTCTTAAGGGCGCGGACAATTCCATGAGCGTCGAGGCGCTTGTAAAGTACGCGCTCACGAAGCTGTTTTAACTAATTAAAATCGGAGGTAACGCCTTTGTTTGAGGAAGATGAGAGATTTGTCACCGGCGGATTTACCGGTGAGGACGCGGAAATAGAATACGGACTGCGCCCGAAAACACTCGACGAGTACATCGGTCAGGACAAGGTAAAGAGCAATCTCGACGTGTACATAAAGGCGGCGCTCGACCGCCATGAACCGCTTGACCACGTGCTGCTGTACGGGCCGCCGGGACTTGGCAAAACAACGCTCGCCGGAATTATCGCCAACGAAATGGGCGTAAATATAAGAATAACGTCGGGTCCCGCGATAGAGCGCGCGGGCGACCTTGCCGCGATACTCACGAGCCTTTCGGCTCACGATATACTGTTCATAGACGAGATACACCGCATGTCGAGAACAGTCGAGGAAATACTGTACCCCGCAATGGAGGACTACACGCTCGACATTATAACGGGCAAAGGGCTGGCGGCAAGAACGCTGCACCTTCCGATAGAGAAATTCACGCTCATAGGCGCGACGACGCGCGCGGGACTTCTGTCCGCGCCGCTGCGCGACCGCTTCGGCGTAATAAGCCGTCTGGAGCTTTACAGCGTGGAGGATTTGAAGGAGATCGTCACGCGCAGCGCCGGACTTCTCGAAATAGACATAGACGAGGAGGGCGCGGCTGAAATAGCGTCGCGTTCGCGCGGCACTCCGAGAATTGCGAACCGCTTCCTAAAGCGTGTAAGAGATTTCGCGCAGGTTAAACATGACGGAGTTATAACCTACGCGGTGGCAGCCGAAGCGCTTAAGAGCATGGAGGTGGACGAGCTTGGGCTTGACGCGATTGACAGCCGTATGCTCAAAACCATGATAGAGAACTTCGGCGGCGGACCCGTGGGACTTGACACGCTCGCGGCGACGATAGGGGAAGAACCCGGCACGATCGAGGACGTGTACGAGCCGTACCTTCTCCAGCTCGGATTTATAGCGCGCACACCGCGCGGCAGAGTTGCCACAAAAGCCGCTTATGAGCATTTCGACATTCCGTTCACGGAATAAACTATGTATAGGATAAAAGCTATGGGAGATGATGTTAAAAATGAGAAAGGCTGTAATCACCGTAATTGCCGTGCTGACGGTAATGCTGTGCGGCGCCGTTTGCGCAAATGCGGACGGCGTGATGCTTGAATACGACGGCGGCACGCACGAGTACAACGGCGCGTTTTACTCGCTCGTGGTAAACAACCAGCTTATCGACACGCCTCTTGAGCCGATTATTTTTAATGACAGAGCTCTTGTGCCTGTAAGAGAGATATTTGAGGAAGTCGGCGCGGAGGTAGACTACATAAACGAGACGCAGACGGTGGAGGTCAAAGGCGACAACACCGACGTAAAGCTCAGAATAAATGACAATGTCGCGTACGTAAACGGCGCTAAAACGAAAATCCCCGACAACGTAGTGCCGAAGCTCATATCGAAGGTGGGCGGCGAGACAAAGACGATGGTACCGGTTCGCTTTATAAGCGAGAGCATAGGTCTCGATGTTGAATTTGACGGCGATGACGGCGCGATACTCATTGAGTCGGACGGCTACACGCTTGCTGACGAAACGCCGGTACAGGAATACGCCGAACCCGAATCCACTCCCGAGCCTACGCCCGAACCGGAGCTTTATGTGACGGATGTGTCATACGATATTACAAGCTCGACCACGGCGCGCGTAACGGTGACGACCGACGGCATGATAGAAAATTATGACGACTTCGTTCTCCAGTCTCCGCTTCGCCTTGTGGTTGACATTCCGTACGCGAAAATTTACGGCGTTGACGAAAACATGACGGTCGGCGCGGCGGGAGTGAGCGCGGTGAGAGTAGGCGACAACGACGAGAGAGCGCGTATAGTGCTTGATATGAACAGCCTTAAGACATATACTGTGACGCAGACGTCCGACAACACGCTTGAAATCAACACGGTTATAACCGCTCCGAAGCAGCAAGCCGTTGCGGAGGACGTAACAAAGGAGATTAAGGCTACCGTGACGCAGAACACAAATTACACGCCGCGTTCCTCGGAGGACATGCTTATCGTGCTTGACGCTGGACACGGCGGCAGCGACAGCGGCGCGGTCGGCGAGCTTAACGGCGAACCTGTGTACGAGAAGGAGCTTACGCTTCAAATAACGAAGCGCGTGCAGGCAATACTCGAAAACGCGGGCTACAACGTTTCACTGACGCGCGAGGGTGACACGCTTCCGTCGCTGACGGAAAGACCGGAGCAAGCAAACGCAGAAAACGCCGCTCTGTTCATAAGCATACATATCAACTCAGCCGACGCGAGCGAAGCACACGGCACGGAAGTGTATTATGCCGAGGAAAATAACGGCGACAGCTACGGCGTAACGAGCGAAACGTTCGCGGAAAACGTGCTTGAAAGGATGTTAAAATATATGCAGTCGGTGAGCCGCGGCGTAAAGACGGCTGAACACGCCGTAACGAGACGCTGCAATATGCCGGCGGTGCTTGCCGAGGTCGGATTTATCTCAAACCCCGAGGAGGTATATCTTATGACTACCGACGAGTACCAGCAAAAAGCCGCTCAGGGCATAGCCGAAGGCATTATCCTCACCCTCCGCGAAGTGGATATGCCGCAGTAATCATAAAACGTAAGTGCATGAGATAAAAAGGTAGTATTTAAATTTTGAAGAATGGCGCAGCCTATGCTGCGCCATTCTTCGTTACGTGCTGCCTGCGAATTATATGGTTTTCTCATAAACGTCAGATAACGGTTTCATGTTTTTGATGTTCCATATAAATATTTTTATAGTATCAGCAGCAGGAGCGGAAATTTCAAGAGATTTTTCGGTATCACCGATTTTAATATCTTCCGTTGCGACACCGACTGTTTTGTCGCCATCATATGCGGCGGCTATTAACGTGCAGTCGTACGGAACGTCCGTAAAATCCGCATCTACAGTATATCCGTTTGCGGTTCTGACAATGCTTGATGTATTTAGTATTTTCGGTACCGGCGTTTGCGTTCCGAGGAAATGGACATTTGCGTTAAATATAGCGCTATTGCTGCCGCCATTGTCGTCTTCAGCTATTACAGTCATATTAGTGTTGTTCCACTGTTCCTCGGTTCCCATATAATACAAATCGGTCAACGAATCGCATTCTAAGAACGCACATTCGCCAATATAAGTAAGAGTTGTAGGAATATACACAGATTTCACATTGTCACAAATCGGATACCCCATTCCGCTGTGAAAAGCCCATGGGCAGATAGTCCTTGTTCCGTCCTTTATAAGTATTTCTTCGGGTTGTTCTTCTTCAGAATAAACATTGTAACCGTACAAAATATCATTTATATAAATAATCTGCGGTTGGTTTTTTGTCCAGCCATAACCGTCAAGAGCTCTGCCGGATATAATTTGAAGACTATTCGGGAAAATAATGTTTGTAATATTGGATCTATTCGGATTTGTAAATACCAAGCTCGCCATATTATCGGACATGGATACAGTATCCTCCCGTAATTTCAGTGTTGTATTTTCCGCTATATCACCTTTATAATAGTAAAATACTTTTCCGGCATATACAGGACCGTTAGGCTGGTTGTTAAACCATGCTGTGTCGTTAAGAGCACCGCTACGGATTTCCACAACAAAATCCAATGAGATATTTTCTAAATTTTTACAACCAAAAAAGGCTTCATCACTTATGCTGTATATTCCTTCCTCAACGACAAGCTTTTTAACCGCGTTTTTATATTCATTTCCCAACACGTAATCGCTAAATAAATAACAGCATGCGCCTGTCCCGCTTATTGTAAGAGTACCGTCGCTGTCAAGCGTATATGTTGCGTTATCCGCGTATGCTTGCGTATTGTAGTCATATGTTCCGCAATTACCGCTCATAATTATGTCTGCCGCTTTTGCCGCGGTAGGTATACAAATCATGAAACATAAAACAAAAACAAATCTTCGAAATTCCTTTAACATTGTAAATTCCTCCTTAAAATTTTATGGTAATAAAAAAGCGCATACCGAAGCATGCGCCCGAAAAACACATTACTCCGATTGTCGCCAAACAATTTCGAATTTGATATATTTTAGTACATATACTGTTTTAATCCATACAAATCCATCAAAGAGTATATGCGTTTTTACCGCATTATAAAAATATGGATTTATATGAATTTAATTAAAACATATAAAATTGAAATTGTTTGGCGCATTTATTATAACATACACAGAGGATTTTGTAAATAAAATTCCGCATATTTTATTCGTAAAGGCGATGCTGTTATTTCAAATAAAAACAGGATAGAGCCGCATGACTCTATCCCGAAAATCAAATCACAAATTTGTACCGACAGGTACGTTTTCTTATTTGTACAATCTCGTCTTAACCAGCAGCGCGTAAATCTTATCACCGGCGGGAAGCTGTTTAACCTCGTCGGGCGACATGACCTTAAGCGCGAACACGAGCGCGAAGTACACAACGACCGCCACGCCGATTGCAAGCACCGTTGCGATGAGATTTGCAACGAAGCCCGCGCCGGTCACAAGCGTGACAAGCTTGTACGTTCCAAGCGCCGCCGCACCCATAATAACTCCGGCTATGAGCGGCTTCACAATATACTTGACGGGCTGTATTTTAAGCCTGCAGTGCTTTCTCAGCACCATAAAGCATATCGCGCACGAAATGAACTGACACGCAATGGAGCTTACAGCCGCGCCGTAGATGTTTACAGACGGTATTCTTATGAGCAGTATATTGAGTATTATTTTTGCTATGCAGCCGAACAGAAGGCTTATCGCCGGCACAAACACCTTGCCGATACCCTGCAGCGAGCCGGTCATTGTCTGCGCCAGAGCCGCGAATATGAGCGACACCGACACAAGCTGCAGAAGCTCGTAGCCCTCGGACGCATTGAAGTAAATGATTTTGTACACCGGCTCGGCAAGCACTATAAGACCTATCGCGCACGGCAGTATTATAAGTATCGAAACGAGCAGCGAGTAGTTGACCTTTTCAGCTGCTTCCGCGTAGTTTTTAAGCTTCATCGCACTTGCGACATACGGCACAAGCACCGTCGCGAACGCGAAATTCACCGCGAGCGGCATATTGTAGAGAATATCGCTCTTTGCCAGAAGTCCCGACAGCCGCCTTACCGCCTCAACGAGTGCGTCCGCGTCGGGCGAAACGATAGCCGCTGTGTTTCCGTGCGCAGGTATAAGCTCGGCGAACGCTATCTGTATGCCGCGGCTAACCGTCGCGGTGTCTATTACGCGGTTTATCGCGGTGATGATCGAACCGAGCGAAATGGGTATGCTCAAAAGCAGTATAGCCTTCATCAGTCTGCCGCCGCTCTCCTTGAGCGTCTCACCGGTGCTTTGCGCGACCTTACGGCTGAGCGACCTTTTTCTGTTGTGGTAGAACAGCATGAGGTAGAGAAAGCTCAAAACCGTCGCGACCGATGTCGCGAAGTTCGCCCACGTCGCCATCATTTCAGCCGAAGCAGCCATACCCGCCGCGACGTATACAAATATAATCGTAAGCGAGCATTTGAGTATCTGTTCGAGTACCTGCGAATTGCTCGTCGCGCGCATATCCTTAAGACCGGTGAAGTAACCGCGTATTACCGAAGACACGCACACGAACAGCAGCGACGGCGCGAGCGCGCGCATGACGTGCTGCGAGCCGGGCATTTTTATAAGCCGCTCCGCGAATATGTCCGCGCCGAAGAACAGGACGGCTGTCGTCGCGAGACCTATCGCGGTGAACAGCACCATAGCCGTTTTAAATATTTTTTCCGCGCCCTTGTAGTCGTCTATCGCGGCTCTCTCGGACACCATTTTCGATATGGCGTTCGGTATGCCGACGGACGATATAGCAAGAAGCACCGTGTAAATCTGAAATCCGACGTTGTAAAGTCCCAGAGCCTCGTCGCCGAAGCCCGGTATATTCGTTATAACTATCCTGTAAATCATTCCGAACAGCTTGACGATTATCTGCGACACGAGAATAACCGTGACGTTGCTCATAAACGATTTTGTTTTCTCTTTTTTTACGTTTTCCATAAAATTTCTCCTCGTTTGTCCATTATGTGTATTATAAGCCCGAAACGGCGATTTTGCAAGTAATAAATCCAAAATATAATGTAAATTATTCATTAACGCTTTTTTACGCCGCCGTTACACTTGACAAAGGGCGCACGTATGTATTAAAATATACACAGAACTGTATAAAAATATGGGAGGAATTACTATGGGAATGACACTGACAGAAAAAATCCTTTCGGCGCATCTTGTTGAGGGCGA
>CANQQS010000051.1 GCA_947626045.1 uncultured Clostridia bacterium
TAACACCCTTTCGTCTCTTTTTATTATATCAGATTTTTGGGTGTTTGTCGACTCTATTTAAATTATATCACTCCAGGACGGTCTTCCGGTAGATTTCGCTAAGCAGCTCACCGGCGCGGACATGGACGCCACAAAGGCGAACGTCGCGGCGTTTAAGGACGCGTTCTCAAAGGCGGTCGAGGCAGCCGTTACGGAGCGCATGAAAGGTAAAGCTCCGTCGGGCGTCGGAACACCTCCGCCGACAGATCCGTTTCTTGCGGGATTCGGAGGCTAATTGAGAAAGAGAGGTAAAAAACATGGCAATCAATTACGCAGAGAAGTATTCGTCGAAAATCGACGAACGCTTTAAAATCGGCGCGGTTACGACACCCGCCGTAAACAACGATTATGACTTTATCGGCGTTAAGACGGTAAAGGTTTACAGTGTTCCGACCGCGGAAATGAACGACTACGAGAGAACAGGCTCGAGCCGTTACGGTACGCCGTCGGAGTTGGAGAACAGCGTACAGGAAATGACGCTTGAGCGCGACCGTTCATTTACGTTTACAATCGACCGCGGCAATTACGACGATACGCAGATGGCGAACAGCGCGGGACAGGCGCTGCAGCGTCAGATTGACGAGGTTATTGTCCCCGAAATCGACATTTATCGTCTGTCGAAAATGGCGGCGGGCGCGGGCAAAACCGCGACGGCGGACGTGACGAAGGAAAACGCATATAACGTATTCCTCGACGGTCAGGTAGAACTGACTAATCAAAAAGTACCTGTTGCGGGCAGAGTGGCTTATGTTACGGCGTCATATTACAAGGAAATCAAGCTCGACCCCGCATTCGTAAAGCAGGGTGACTTGGCGCAGCAGATAGCACTCAAAGGCACTGTCGGCGGAGTTGACGGTGTGCCGCTCATTCTTGTGCCGGACAGCTATTTGCCGGAAAATACGCTGTTTATCATCACAAACAAGATAGCAACGGTCGCGCCGATCAAGCTGTCGGATTACAAAATTCACGACAACCCGCCGGGCATAAACGGCTGGCTCGTCGAGGGACGCGTTTATTACGACGCATTCGTGCTGAACAACAAGAAAGCGGCTATCTACGTCCACAAAAAGGCGGGTGAATGATGATGTTGCTCAAACGCGGAAAAGAAACAGTCTCGCTGACGAATGAAATTCAGATAGCGGCGTACAAAAATTCGGGCTTTGTCGAGGTGAAGTCGACTAAGAAAGGCGACGGAAAGAAAGGCGACGATAAGAATGGAGCAGGAGAAACAGACGGAGGCGATACAGAGGCTGAAAATGCTGCTGGGGATAACGGACGAGAGCAAGGATGAGCTCTTGTCCTTTTTGATTGACGATACGGTCAATCTTATCCTGGGCTATTGCCGTATATGCTTTTTACCGCGACCGCTTGAGAGCCTCGTACCGGTTATCGCGGCGGAAATGTACCGCGCGAAAGGGTACGGCGGCGAGACAGCGCCCGAAATCGTCAAGAGCATATCCGAGGGGCAGCGGTCGGTATCGTTTGATAGTAAAACGCCAGACAGCGATTTCCTGACGAATTATTACGACCGATTAAAGCCGCTTATAAACCGCAGAGGGAAGGTGCCGTCCGATGTTGGAAAAATATGCGGATGTGTTTGATATATTCGCGACAACGGACGCGAAAATCGTCGTCAAAGAAGATTATGACGATTACGAAGGAACGTATACCCTTAAAGAGTTAGGCGGCGTTACGGGCGATTTACAGCCCTACGGCGGCGAGCTTTTAAAGAATGAATACGGCTTGGCGCGCGAGTGTCAGAAGCGTTTTTTCTGCAAGAGAGACGACAATATCAAGGAGGGCGTTTATCTTATAATAGACGATACGTCCTTCGAAGTCGTTTATGTCGATGAATGGGACGCGGGGTATATTGTAATGCTGAACGAGGTGGATCTGAATGGTTGATGTAAACAGAATAGTACGGGAGATCCTGCAGGGGATAGACGGCGTTAAGGTTACGTATTACTATCCGAACGAATTTAACAATATGCCGATTTTGAGCTACTACGAGCTGACGACTACGACGGGTATGCGCTACGACAACGCAGAGCAGGCGCAGGTTTCAACGGTGGTTGTGGACGTGTGGGGCAGCGGCGGCGGAGAGTGTTCGCGGCTTGCGGTAAAGGTGGACGCGGCAATGCAAAATAACGGTTGGTACCGCGAATTTTCGCGGGATATGCCGCCGGACGGCGGTGTGTACCACAAAACAATGCGATTTAGCAAATCTATTTTCTATAACGAGGAGGAATAAACATGGCAAAAACAAACAGAAAACCCTTGCCCACAATAGGTGTGGACAAGTATACTTTTTTCCCGCTTACGTCGGATACGGCGGAGGGCGCGGAATACGGCGACGCGTACAGTCTGCGCGGTACGGTGGAAATCGCACCGTCGGACAGCGGCGGCAGTGATGTATTTGACGCGGATAACGGCGCTTACGTTGCCGACACATACATCGAAAACATCGGACACGACATCACAAATGCGGACATACCGCCCGAGGTAGACGCGATGTGGCGCGGTCTGACACCGGAAAACGGTCTGGTTACCGTTGGAACAAATATGCCGACAACATACTTCGGCGTGGCATGGCGCACCTTGAAATCGGACGGCACATACCGCTATGTGCGTTATTTCAAGGGTTCGTATTCGTTCGCGTCAAATGTCGGCGGAAAAACAAAGCCTTCGTCGGGCGCGTCGGAAAAGCAGACAGCAAAGGCGACGTTTACAGCGGTTGCACGTGACTACGACAACAATTATTATGAGTACATCGACGAGACGGATCTGCCGGAAACGGTAACAAAGGAAACGCTGGAAACGGAATGGTTCAAGAGCTTGAACTGGAAGCCGGAAGCCGGCGAATAATAGCATAATGGGGACACTAAAGTTTTAGTGCCCCCTGTAATTTTAATTTATATCAAAGGAGAGATTTATCATGCAGAGAGTATTGACATTCACATACAACAAAAAGAAGTACACATCAAAGACGTGGGACTTCGAGGCTATGTGCCGCGTGCAGGAGGCGCAGCTTAGCGGCGCGAAGGGTATAGGCATGACGGGCGGCGGCGCGGTCGATTACCTGTTCGAGGGTACGGACGCGACGCAGGACGTTTTGAATGCCGCCATAGTCGAGAAAATGGATATGTGCCGCACCGTCATTGACTGGTATTACACCGACATGGCGGAGCTGAAGAAAAAGACGGAAAAAAACGCGGAAGCGCCGACGGAAGACGCGGCGGCGGTGAACTAAAAGACATATATACTACCATGTTTAGGTATTTTCGGAAATTACCGGACGAGGTAGGACGGCAGAACCCGATACGGCTGTTTGATATGCTGTACGGCAGTGAAGACGACGAACCGCAGGAATATACAGGCGATGATCCTCACCTGCGTATGTTCTACGGACTGTAAGGGGGGTGGTGGCAGTATGGCAGATGAAATAGCCGAACTGGTTGTACGAATACGCGCCGACACCTCCGACTTTGCGAGCGCGGTCAGCGGCGTACAGTCGCAGTTATCGGCATTGGGCAGTGCAAGCGGCGCGGTTGCCGGCAAGTCCGCCGCATTCAATTCCGCTATGGCAGGGAATGCGAAAAGCAGTGCGAGTTTGGGTGCGGCTGCCGAGGTTACGAGAAATCAGCTAAAACAGCTCGAAACGCGACTTGACACGCAAAAGCAAACCGTAAAGGATTATGGAGCTGAACTCCGTAACGCGTCAAATGCCTTAAAGCAGAAGCAGGAGGCGGTTAAGGAAGCGTCACGCGCGTATAAGACTAACAGTGCGCAGATTAAAGAAAATATATCTTTTGCGAAGCAACAGCAGACGCAGACGGAAACGCTGATAAAGTCTCACAAGTCAGAAATAAGCGCATTGCAGAAGGAGAACGCCCACCTGAGTTGGGAAAGCTCGGCATACAAGGAGAATGTACAGCGGATAAGTGAACTTAGCAGCAGTGTCGGAGTCCTCGAAAAGCGCAGAGCGGGATTTGCAAAAACGCAGCATGACGGCGAGAAGGCTCTTTCCAAAGAAAGTCAAGCGTATGAACGCGCCTGTACCGAGGTTTCGGCAGCAGCAAAAGCACACGATGATTGGGCTGATAAGCTCACAAAATCGCGCGAGGCGGAAAACGACTATAAATCGGCGATATCACAGGCAAACGACGCTCTTGCCGAACAAGAAAAAGCCGCCGCACGTGCCGCAAAAATCGAAAGTATGCAAAATACCGGTAAGGGCTTTAAAGAACTCGGTGAAGGTATCGACAGCGTTACCAAGCCTATACAGGTCGTATCGCTTGCACTCGCGGCTGGCGGCGCAGCGTCGGCGAAGTTTGCGATTGATTTTGAGGACAATTTCGCGGCGGTAAAGAAAACCGTTGACGGCACGCCTGAACAGCTGGCGGAGATTCGACAGGGTATTATAGACCTGACGACCACCGGCATAAACGGTCATAGCGCGATACCCATGACGACGGCGGAATTGACAGAGCTTGCGGCGGCGGGCGGACAGCTCGGTATACAGACCGAAAACATTGTTGAATTTACCGAAACAATGGCGCAGCTCGGTACGGCGACAAACCTTGTCGGCGAAGAGGGCGCGCAGACACTTGCGCGGTTTATGAACGTCACAGGTACGTCGCAGGGCGATATTGACCGGCTCGGCTCGGCAATAGTTGATTTGGGTAACAATTACGCCACGACCGAAGCGGAAATCGCGCAAATGGCGTTAAGGCTCGGTGCGACCGCATCCGTTGTAGGATTTTCAACGCAGGATATACTCGCATACTCAACGGCATTATCGAGCATGGGCGTTGAAGCCGAAGCAGGCGGCAGCGCGGTATCGCGTATTATAATGGACATACAGAGCGCGGTATCGAGCGGCGGACAAGACCTAAAAAGTTTCGCAGAGACGAGCGGCAAGACATCAAAAGAATTTGCAGAGCAATGGAAAACCGACGCGTCGGGCGCATTTAAGGATTTCATAAAAGGTCTATCACAAAGTGAAGATATAATCGGCACTCTCGCGGATTTGGGCTTTAAAAACATACGCGACATACAGGCATTACAGCGTTTTGCGTCAGCAAGCGGTATCGAGTTATTGACGTCGGCACTTGAGCGGTCAAATACAGCATGGAGCGAGAATACGGCGCTGCAGGCGGAATTTGACGCTAAAGCAGACACAACCGCGTCCAAGATACAGATTGTTAAAAACAATCTCACCGAAGCAGGGCGTAGTTTAGGCGAGGCAATGTTGCCTACGATTGCGGACGTGACCGGCGGATTATCGTCAATGGCGCAGGGTTTCGCGAAAATGAGCGACTCGCAAAAAAAGTATGTTATAAACATCGGCGCAACTGTTGTTGGTATGGGATTGGTAGCAAAAGGCGCAGCGTCAACCTTTAAGACCATCGGAAACCTTACAGAAGGGTTCGGAAACCTTACAGAAGGGTTCGGCAAGCTTGCCGCAGTAACAGGACTTACCCCGAAAAGTCTTGGGATAGCCGGACTTGCAATTACGGGGTTAGCCGTAGCCGTCCCGACCGTAGTAAAATGGGTAAGAGAGGCTAAAGAAGCACAGCTTGATTGGTCTGACGGTCTATATGAGTCGGCTGAGGCTGTTACCGAGCATTACGATAAGGTCAAAAAGCTCGGTGATTTATCGTCTGAAGTTGAAACTTTGAAGCTTGTCATAAACTCCGATGAGTCGAGCGCGGAAGAAATTGAAGCGGCAAAGACAAGGCTAAACGAAATAGCCGATATGCTCAACAAGGACTATGAGCTTAACATCGGAAGCGATACAAGCCAAATAGATGAAACGCTACAAAAATTATCTGAAGCAGAATTATCAGAGGCAAGGTTAAGCGCGAGTACGTTAAATCAAGACTTGGCGAGTAAAAAAGAGGACTATTTCGGCAATCCTCAAAAAATACGTGAGTATACGCAGGAGATGGAAAGTGCGCGAGATAAAGCTACAAGATACGGGGATGCCTTATCAGACGCACAAAATGCACTCTCTGATTTTTATACACTTGAAAATGATTATGAAGCGGAACACGGAAACAGTTTATTTTCTGAAAATCCGCAGCTTTACGCGGAGAAATGGCAAGAAACAATCGGCAAGGTGAACGATGCCATTGCGGATACGGATTTAACACCTCTAACACCGAATGACAACGCCTCACTGGCAATAGACAAATTAAGTGAAGATTTTAATTCGGCAAACGATAGAGCTAAGGAATTAGACGATGCTATCGATAAGCTAAACGCCTCGCAAAAAGAGTATGAAGCAACCCGAGATTCTTATATTTCGGCTGGGTCAGCAGAAATTATGTCGGGTGATGAAGATGTAGGCATAAGATATATTACGCGTGCCGTACAGGATTACGGCGCATCGGTAGTCGAGGCAGGCGCTAAAGCCGCTGTTGCAAAAACCGGATTTGCCAATCTTAATCAGGCGATAGAAAGCGGAAAACTTGACGATGTCGTCAAAAACTACACATCGTATGCACAGGAGCTCGGTGCGTCAAATACACAAATAGCGCAGGGCGCGGCGTTGATAAAAAACGGTTTTACTGATATGCAGAGCGCCATTAAAGCTGGAGCGCTGCCGGCGGTGCAAGCCGACATGAACGCACTCGCGCAGTCTATGGATGCACTGAATGGCAAGCGTATTGAAATATCCGCCGAGGGCGATATATCCGTAATTGATGAGGCGACAGGTAAGGTCGAGGAATTAACGTCAAAGAGTAATGTGCAGGTTTCGGTAAATGCTGACGGAAGTGTTGACATTATAGACCATGCGGGCGAAGAAATACAAGCATTGCAGGATAAAGGTGTTGTTTCGTTGCAGGTCAACGCCGAGGGTAATATAGAGGCACTGAACGAGGCAAAAGAGACCGTTGCGACTATTGACGGTGAAACGGCAGAGGTTACGTATACTGCAAATACGGACGAGGCTGACCAATACACGCCGGAAGACAAACCGGCAAATGTTGTATTTCACCCGAACACAAAAGAGGTAGACGATTATCAGCCGGAAAATAAAGAAGCTAACATTATTTATCACATAAAAACGGAAGGCACACCGCCACAGCCGCAGGCGACAGGTACGGACAATTTCCCCGGCGGTCTGGCTATGGTAAACGACCAGACGGGCATATCTGACCCGAGAGAACTGATTGTAGACCGCGGACAGGCGTTCATACCGCAGGGACGGAATGTCATTCTGCCGCTCTCAAAGGGCGCGAAGGTGTATACAGCGTCACAGACAAAGGCTATTATGGCAGGTCTGGGAATACCGCGCTACGCCGAGGGCAAGGACAACTCCGACGCGTTCAAATCGGCGCGCGATGACTGGTCGCATTACACACGCACACACGCTGTCACGACAACGCAAGAGTTACAGAAATGGGTTGAATTTTCAAAGCAGTTTGCCAGTAATGAAAAGGATATTGCCGACATTACGGAGCAGATATTCTCGCTCACGCGCAAGCAGACGGACGAGCTGAACGACCAATCGTCGGCATACCTGGAGCTGCACAATGCGCTTAACGACTGGGCGGACATAGGCGACACGCCGATTGACGCGTTTAACCGCATACGCGAGCGCAACATGGCGGAAGTCGAAGCGGGGCGACAGACGTGGGACGAATACACCGATACCGTATCAAAAATGGGGTCGGATATGTACGACGACCGCATTCGTCAGTCGCGTGACTGGCTCGACCATGAGGAAAAATATCACGATTTAAGCGCGGACGAATACATAGACGGCTTAATGCGCATGGCGGCGTACACAGAAGAATATTTTGCGAACGGGCTTATTGATTACCGCGAATATGCCGAAGGTCTTGCGGAGATTAACGACAGCATAATTGACAAGGAGCGTGAAAGCCTCGATAAACAGCACGAGGAAAGTTTATCGTGGGTAGACGACAGGACGCATTTTAACGACTGGCAGAATTACGGCGACGACCCGATTACAGCGTATAACCGTATGCAAGAACGGGAATACGCGGATATGGAAGCCGGCATACAGTCATGGGATGAATATGTTGATTTCATGACCGAAGCGGGCAGCGCGCTGTATCAGGGTCAAAAGACACAGTCGGAAACATGGCTAAAGGAGCAGCGCGACTACTTCGGCATGGAGGCAGAGGACTACGCCGCCGGATTAGAGCGCATGAAAAAGACCGCCGACGAATATCTTGCTGCCGGTATAATAGACGTGCGCGAATGGCACGAAGCGGTTACCGACATCAACCATCAGATGTGGGATGAGGTGGCGGACGCTTACGACGACGCGCTTCAAAAGCAGTCTGAATATATAAGCGACTTGCGCGAGAAGTTCTCCGAAGAGGAACAGGCTCTTCGGGACAGCTGGGACGTTGCCGACCGCGATGAGGATATGGACGACATACGCCGTCAGCTTGATATTTACGCCGGCGCGGTAACGGATAGAGGACAACAGAAATACAAAGACCTGCGGGAACAATTAAAGCAGCTTGAACGCGACGAGGAATTATATCAATTACAGGTCGATAACAATGCGGTGCTTGAGCGCCTCGAAGCTGACTATGACAGGGCGGAGGACGCAAAAGCCGATTTCCTGAAAAATATCGCGACAAACACCGATATTGATGTTTCAGGCATTGTCGGTGGACTGCAAGCGCGTTTGACAACGACGGGCGGCAACATCGAAGGCTTGCTTAAACAGCTTATTGCGGCGGTCAACAACAGCTCCGCGCCGTCAAGTACGGTTTACGGCCCGACGTACAACGACAACAGGCAAATATCGCTGACACAAGCGGCGGGAATTATACCAATGTTAGTAGGGGGGTTGTTATGAGAAACGGCTTTACTTTTAAAGGGACGCACACGAGCGAATTTGACGTGACTGTACGAACGCAGTCACGTCCCGTCCGCCCAGACGCGAAAGACCAGACATACGAATCGGCGCTCATGGACGGCAAATACGACTTTTCCGGCGCGAATGTATACGGACGCGCGTTTTACAACGAGCGTGTGTTTAAATACGATATACAGGTTATGGCTGACGATTTGCGTCTTTTGCAGCGCAAGCTCGGGCGGCTTGCCGTATGGCTCGATGGCTCGGGCGAGCTGATATTTGACGACACACCGAATGTAAAATGGTTTGCGCGGGTGATTGATGCGGTGGAGTACAAGCCCGAACATGGCGATACGGCGGTGCTGTCGGTGACGTTTGACGTTAAACCTTTCGCCGCGTCGCTGTTTGACGTTATTGACGGCCCGATAATCGACAGTGATATATTCCTGGACGATACAATACCGCTCGACCTGTCGGAATATTTTATATTCGACGCTGTTAAAGACGTGCCGCGTACGGTATACAACATAGGCGACAAGCACGTCCGTCCGAAAATCACGTTAGAAAACGTATCGGGTACGGTGACGGTCGAATGTAACGACAAAACGCTTACCGTACCGACCGCGTGCGTGATAGACTGCGAGAAGCAGACGGTGACGGACAGCGACGGAAACAGCCTGATGCCACGCGTCAAGGGTCAGTTCTTCGAGCTTGCGCCGGGCGCGAATACGTTTGTGCTTTCGGCGGCGGCAAAGGTTACGGTATCATACTATCCGCAATATATGTACGACGACAATTACGATAATATTTATCTGGGGGACGAGGACGATGATTGATTTAATACGTATGCACGACAGCGAAACGGAGGATCCGGAAACGGGCGAAAGGCTGAACAAAGCCGAGAACGTATCGGAACAGCGCATTATAAATGATACGGCGGCGCTGATTTTCAGTTACCCTATGGACGAGAAGGGCAGAAAAATAACCGAAGGCAAGATTTGTACCTGTAACGGTCGCACGTATGAGGTGGTTCGTACCGTACGCAACATGGAAAAAACGGATTTCGTTACGGTGACCTGCCGCGACCTCTTTTCACGTCGGGCAAAGGCGCGGTTTATCCCCACTATACCCGACAAAATGGGCGTAAAAATCAAGGAAATACTCTCGTACGTGATAGATACCTACGCGGACGATTTTGCGCTTTTTTCGGACGCTGAGCTTGCGAAAATGGGTATGGAATGGGTATCGGACGAGTTTAAAATAGACGTATTTGTTATCGACAAGACAAACCTGTGGGAATTTACAAAAACGGTCATTGAAAACCTCGGCCGCGGCGAGATTTATTCCGACGGCTATAAATTTGCGATAGTCGAGCGTATAGGACGCGATAACGGCGTTAGACTGTCGCTCCACAAAAATATGCAGAACATCAGCGTGGAACGCTCGACCGAGGACATTGTGACGCGTTTATATCCGTTCGGCGCGGACGATATGCCGATTACGTCTGTAAACGGCGATGTGGCATACATAGACAGCCCGAATGCGTCAATTTACGGCATAAAAGAGGGCTACCGCGATTATTCGGACTATACAGACCCCGATAAACTGCTGACGTTTGCAAAATGGGAATTTGACCCGCGCAACGAGGACAGAATTGACATACCGCGCCTGACGGTAAGCGGGCGCGTGGTTGACCTGGCAAAGCTGAAGGAATACGGCGATATTGAAAAAATCGACCTGGGCGACACTGTACACGTTATAGATAACGACGGCACAGAGTACACACAGCGCGTCGTTGAAGGCACGTGGTACCCGTACGAGGCGCAGGAAACGGCGCTGTCCATAGGGCATATACAGCGCTCGCTCGGATTTACGCTGTACCAGCTGCTGACAAAAAAAGACCAGGTTGACGCGGTGCAAACCACGTCAAAGAGCGTTGCGACGCGGAAAATGAGCGGTACGGTGAATACGGACAGGAACAATATCCGCGCGGAAAATGAGCTGCTGGAGATTGTCGGCGACCTGCTGAGTATTTACAACAAAAAGGGCAATGCCCGTTTGAAGCTTGGCAACGACGGCGGACAGTTTATTTTGAGCATATACGACGAGAACGAGAATCTTCGGGTAAAACTCGGCGACCACGGGGACAAATACGCATTTGCGATTTACGATGACAGAGGCAACGCCGCGATTTATATGGATGAGGAAGGCAATATAGTGATTTCGGGCCGAATTAAAACGCACGATGAAACTATAGTCGGGTCCAACATTCTCGTCGGCGAAAACACAAGCTCCGGCAGGATTGATTTTGCGGGTATGATTAATCAGGCGGAAGGCAGTATCGAGGTCGTAGACCATGAAATGACTATCCAAGCCGATAATATAAATCTTGTCGGTAAGGTCAGCATAAACGGTACGCCGGTTGATTTATAATCCCAATCGATTGGGATTTCGGAAAGGAGCGAAAGCGATGTGAAATTAAATCTGGATTTTTCCCTGTATAAGGGAACAACGCGGCTGCGTGTTTGGTGGAAAGAGGTCAAGAAACACTTTGAGGAAGTGCAAAAAGCACATAACGACCTTGAGGATACACATGCCCGCGACAAAGAGGAGCTGCTGCGTCTTCAGGAGGAGGAGAAAACACAAAGGCAGCAGGCAGACGAACAGCTTAGCGCGGACATAGACGCCGCAAAGGATAAGCTGTCTGCCGACATAAACGCAGCAAAGACCGAGCTGTCAAATGCCATAACAGCCGAAGCGTCAGCGCGATCAAACGAGGATGCGAGGCTTGACGGCGAAATATCGAAGCTCCAAGCCGCGTCTCACACACATAAAAACTTTGAGGTTTTGGAAGGTATTACCGCGGAAAGCGTGGACAAGTGGAACAGCTCCGCGAACGAGAAGCTTGAAAATACGGCGTTTCTGGATTACCTTGACAGCATATGCGCCGATATGTCAATAAAAATAGGTGAGCTTTACCAGCTCTGCGGCGTAGAGGTGTATGACGGCGGTCTGTTCGGAGAAGCCTATAAGGGCGCATCTCTCAACGGCGGAGACGATGAGGACACGGAAGGAAACATTGTCGATTTCGGAAGCTTCGACGACGTTATGCCGGGCGAAGCGACAATCGACGGCGGACAATATGCGTAATAAGGAGGTGATTAAAAGGGCTATAATCAATACCTAATGTGTAAAATAGCACAGGAAATAAAAAAGGGGGCGTATATGATATAATTTTGTCGTAATATACCTTAGTGTAGTAAATAAAACTGTTTAAGATAGTCTGCGCTAATGTTTTTCGGATAGCAATATTTAAGACAGTTTGCGGCATTCCCTACCGCGCAATCTGCACTAAGGTGTATTGACCGACAAAAGAAACGCCTTCAAAAATGAGGAGGTTTTTAACATGATATATACGTATAACCTATCAAATTGTAAACACGAAAGCAGGTGCCGCGAATGAATAAATCGCTGATTAAAATGTATTACCGCATGGGGATTTATTCCAATGCAGAGTTAGACACGTTCGTTAAGGCGGGATATATCACAGAAGCGGAGGCAAAGGAGCTGAAGGATAAGGTATGACATTAATAACGCTGTTACAATTTATCGGCGTTCCGGCGGTGTTTTCGGCGGCAATTATCGCAATCGCCGCAAACTTTGGCAAGCGGATAAAGGAAAACGACAAAGAAACACAAGCGGTCAAATCGGGCGTTCAGGCACTGCTTCGGGCGCAAATGATAAGCGAATATAATAAGGCAAAGGATAAAGGCTATGCGCCGATTTACGCTAAAGAGAATTTCCAGAATATGTGGGACAATTACCACAATCTGGGCGCTAATGGCGTAATGGACGCGATTAAAGACGAGTATTTGGCTATGCCGAATCGAAAGGAGGAAGTTGAATAATGAGTATGTCATATTTTACGAAATGGCTGAAAGCTGCCGGCATACGCGCAATTAAAACAGTCGCGCAGACAGCTATCGCGACCATCGGGACGGCAGTCGTTATGGGAGATGTCAACTGGACTATGGTTGCATCCGCGTCGGCTCTTGCCGGTATGCTGTCACTGCTGACAAGCGTTACGGGCTTGCCGGAGGTTAAGGAGGAATAGGCATGGCAGCTATAAACATCATCGAAACAAAATGGCGGTGGAACGGTTCTCTCTCGACGCGCGCACATACCGATTACATAGCATTGCATCACGCCGAAGCCTCGACATGTACAGCTGAGCAGGTAGACCGGTGGCACAAGGAAAACGGCTGGACAGGCATCGGCTACCATTTTTTCGTTCGTAAAGACGGCAGCATTTACCGCGGTCGTCCGCTTACTGCTATGGGCGCGCACGTAAGCGGCATGAACAACCGTTCAATCGGTATCTGCGCTGAAGGCAAGTATTCGACAGAGACCATGCCTGACGCGCAAAAACGGGCCATTTGCCGACTTTTAGTGTACCTTAAGGATAACTATTACCCGAACGCAAAAATCGTCGGACACAAGGAAATAGGGGACAGCGATTGCCCCGGCAGGAATTATCCATTAGAGGACATAAAGCAGAATTACCGCGCTTATGGCGCGGATGAGGAGGGATTATCAGTGACACAGTACGAGGAGCTTAAGGACGAAATCAACGGCTTAAAGCCGATGATTTACGATTACATGGATGAGAACATGCCCGAATGGGCGAAGCCTACCATTCAGAAGCTCATGGACAAGGGCGTGCTTGTCGGCGATGAAGATGGTCGGCTCGGTCTGACGATGGACATGCTGCGCATCTTCGTTGCGAACGACCGCGCGGGTCTGTATGACTAACGTAAAAAGGGCGGGTGACCGCCCTTTTTTATTATGTCATGCCGCAAAACGGCTCCGCTGTTCTGATATATTTAATATACACGTGAATGCTTTTCCCTTTTTGTTTCCCCTTTTTCAGAAGATTTATATTTTTATTGGTTTGCAACAGATTACGCTAATCATCATTTTACCGCATAGGTACGCCGTTTATGACGCTATTAGACATTTAGGAACAGTGATAGAAAATAAATTAATACAGACTGTTAATCATGATGTCGCTGGTTCGAGCCCAGCTGGAGGAGCCATAAAACCGCTTGAACATCGTGTTTGAGCGGTTTTTATGTTGTAAAAATGAATGACGTTTTACAAACTTGCAATTTTATTCGGATTTAGTTATAATATAGTCATCGGATTTATAAGCGGCGTATGCCGGGAAAGGAGAAAGTAATGGACGAAGAGTTAATGTTCAAGGGATATTTGCGCAGTCTTGCGCGGCAGCTGAATTTATTGAAAAAGGCAATCGGCGACAAGGATTTCGTGCAGGCGGAGCTGATTGCTGACGAATTGATTGAAGATACTCAAAGAAGCATCGAGGATTGAAATTGCCGGCCGCCGCGGCTATGCTTTTTACAATCATAAAGAAAGCGGGGATATATTATGAAAAAATTCAGCGTTGTTTTAATTACCGGTGTTTTGGCGGCAGTGTGTTTCTGCCCGTTGTCTCACGCCGAGGAAACGACCGCCGAGGTGATACATTCGACGGTGTACGTAAACGACATGCCGAAGTATTTCGACGCGTACAATATTGACGGGAACAATTATTTCAAGCTGCGCGACATAGCGTATGTGGTCAGCAGCAGTGAAAAGCAGTTTGAGGTGACTTGGAACGCGGACAAAAACGCGGTGGAAATTATAAGCGGCAAACCTTATACCGCTGTCGGCGATGAAATGCAGAGCGGTTATTTTTCGTCACGGAAAACGGCGGTTCCCGCGTCGTCCGAGGTCTATCTGGACAACAGAAAAGTTTCTCTGACGGCGTACAACATTGACGGGAATAATTATTTCAAGCTGCGCGACCTTGGAGAAGCGCTCGATTTCAGCGTGGAATGGAACGGTAAAATCAACGCGATATATATTGCAACGATGTACGGCTATGTGCCGGCGGACGAGAGCGGTTATGAACTTATGCGCGATACCGGCGCGGCGGACACAAACATAACTTACGCGGGCAATTACGGCTGCGTTTCACCCGTGCAGCAGTTCCTCTATACGGACGAGGGACTGGCGTACGCGTATGAAAAGGACGGTATGCTCGAAATAGTCACTCCGTCGAAAAGCCTTTCGGTCAAAATGCTCCACTCTAAGCTGGGTGATGTGATTTCGGACGATGACGGAAACTTTTATGTTGTGTGGGGAGACGGCAACAAAAGCGACAATACCGATACCGAGACAA
Organism: uncultured Clostridia bacterium; assembly: GCA_947626045.1. Classification (GTDB taxonomy): domain Bacteria; phylum Bacillota; class Clostridia; order UBA1381; family UBA1381; genus Hominilimicola. The sequence continues at coordinate 15,132 of CANQQS010000051.1, forward strand.
TTTTTATTTCAAAGTATTCCGCCGCCGGCAAGCCTCAAAAGACTGTCGGCTTTATCGGAAAAAGCGTTATGGGTGATGACGGAAACACAAAAATTCCGTTTGACGCAGGAAGCTGCAGCTCCGCAATCGGAGACGGGCGGCTGATGGTAAATTACGCGCGCACAATGTACAGCGGTCATCAGTCAAACAATGTTATCGGAGTGAATATTTCCGATATGTCGCCGGTTAAATGGCAGAACGAGTGGAATATTCCGTACACATCACATTCCTTTAATCAGAGCGTTATCTGGGATGACGATACGGATCAATTCGTTTATGCCGATCAGGGCGACGCGTACGACAGAGGTTTTATTATCACGGACGACAGCGGCGAAAAAAATATATTCCATTTTTATCTGCAGGCAAACGCCGATTATAATATGTATATTGTCAACACAACCTTTGCGCAGATGGGCGGACTTGCGAAAACGGACAGCGGGATTGCATTCGTGGGAGCGTCTGCGAAATCCATAAGCGAAAGCGCGAAGAGTGAACCGCAGAATTTGTTTATACAGATATTTGACCCGAAAAAGAAGCTGTCGGAGTCGATGTTCATCGGCGGCGAAAAACGGAGCGGTGCGACGTCGTTCGACATTAACGACAACCAAAACAAACCGCTCAAAAATGTGACGGATTACGGCGTACACTGGCTCACCGATTACACCGACAAAAACGTTGTATATCCGCGCGTTGTCAGTGCGGGCGACCGCATCGCGGTAATGTGGAACGAAAACAGCGACGGTGCGGTAAGCGCTCATTATATGGTGTTGTCGGATTCGGGTGAAATTATCACTCCGGCAACGTCAATCGGCAGTATAAGTCTTAACTCCGCCGAACCGCCCGTGTATTACGACGGGAAAATATATTGGGCAAGCGCCGATAACGGAATAATCAGAGTGCTGAGCTTGGAAATATAACAGCGACCGGCGGTGTCCGCGCGATTGACAATATATACCGTTTGTGGTACAATAAAACCAATCAATAAAGAAAGGAACTGAAGAAAATGAACATTACAAACGACATTAAATATATAGGAGTAAACGACCATGAGGTTGACCTGTTCGAGGGGCAGTACGACGTACCGAACGGCATGGCGTACAATTCGTACGTGATTATCGACGAGAAAATCGCGGTTATGGACAGCGTTGACAAAAATTTCGGTAATGAGTGGCTCGGCAATTTAAAGGACGCGCTCGGCGGCGCGAAGCCCGATTACCTTATCGTGCAGCACATGGAACCCGACCACAGCGCAAACATCACCGCCTTTGCCGAAGCGTACCCCGACGCGGTAATTGTTTCGTCGGCTAAGTCGTTCGACATGATGAAAAACTTTTTCGGCACGGATTTTGCCGACAGGAGAATGATTGTCAAAGAGGGTGACACGCTCAGCCTCGGCAAGCATGATCTCTCGTTTGTCGCCGCGCCGATGGTTCACTGGCCCGAGGTAATTTTCACCTACGACAGCACCGATAAGGTACTGTTCAGCGCGGACGCGTTCGGTAAATTCGGCGCGCTTGACGCTGATGAGGAATGGGCGTGCGAGGCGAGACGGTACTATATCGGCATCGTCGGCAAGTACGGCGCGCAGGTGCAGTCCGTGCTTAAAAAGGCGGCGAACCTTGACATCGAAATCATCTGCCCGCTCCACGGTCCAATTCTTACGGAAAATCTCGGCTATTATATCGACCTGTACAACACATGGTCGTCGTACGGTGTTGAGAGCGAGGGCGTGAATATCGCGTACACGTCGGTGTACGGTCACACAAAAGAAGCAGTCGAGGCGCTTGCCGCGAAGCTCATCGAAAAGGGCTGCGTAAAGGTCGCGGTGAACGACCTTGCGCGCGAGGATATGGCGGAGTGCGTCGAGGACGCGTTCCGTTACGGTAAGATTGTGCTTGCGACGACGACGTATAATAATGATGTTTTCCCGTTTATGAAGGAGTTTATAAACCACCTCACCGAGCGTAATTTCCAGAATAAGACGGTGGGCATAATCGAGAACGGCTCGTGGGCGCCGACGGCGGCAAAGACGATTAAGTCAATGCTCGAGGGCTGCAAAAACATTACGTTCACCGATACGACCGTAAGCATAAAATCGGCGTTAAACGACGCGAATATGGCGCAGATTGACGCGCTTGCGGATGAAATTTTGAAATAAAACATGTGAAAAACGGCTTCCTAAGGGAAGCCGTTTTTGTGTGCTTAAATTGTCGCTTTTATATCGTTTCCGCAACGCCGTTGTCCCAAAGCTCGGTACATTCCAAATCAATAAAATCGTTCCATGAAATGCCGTAACCGCCCATATCGGTTTTTACACCCTTAAACAGGATTTTGTTTTCAAGCGGTTTAAAATCATCAATACGCTCCATGAGCGGCTTTACGTCATACCGTTTTATCACTCCGTTTTCAAAGGTTACACGAAGTGTTAAATCCTGCATAGGCTCTACATGTTTTACTTTTATAAACATGACAATCAGCTCCTTAAAGTTATGATGCTCACCCACGTTATTCCAGAGGCGGAAGCTTTGTAAATTCCTGTGTTTCCCAGATTTTCAGCAAGTCTTTTTCGTGCAGCTTTACCCATTCCGCAAGGATTTTTTCCGCGCGCGGCGGCAGGTCGCCTTCTATCAGCTTCTGCGTTTTTATATCCATGACGCCAATATATTCGTTTTCATATATCGCATGTATATGCGGCGGATTGTGTTCACGCTGCAGAAAATACATTTTTATAATCATTCCGTAAAATCTCGACAACACCGGCATAGTTTTCAACTCCTTTATTTATATTATTATATAATCTCTCACTTGACAACACGGTTAAACTGTGATATAGTTTAGATAACAAAGGAGCGGTTTTCAGCCGTTCCGCCTTAAGTGCAAATTGTTAGTTTTACACTAACAAAAGCCGCCCTTTGGTGGAATGAGGGGCGGCTAATTTTTTATGTTTCTTATAATTTCAAGAATTATAATCAATTCGACTATTCTCACAAGAATATCCAAATCCATAAGTATAACCCCCTTATCTGTTTAGTACCGAGGTTCACCTCCCTAAATCAGTATAAGGGCGGAACAGCCGCCGCCGCTCCGGTTATTGTTATCAGGGTCACATGGATTTCTCCGTCACCTAAAGCTATTGTATCACAAAATTATCAATATGTACATATAAAAATTCATTACCGTAAGAAAAAAGCACTTCGGCAAGGGTGGTTTCCCAAGTCGGAGTGCAATTTGCAGCAAGCGTTGGTGGACGCTTAATGGAGCTAACGAGCGGAGTCGAACCGCCGACCTCTTCATTACCAAAGGCTAGATATACTCTCAAAAATCCCCATTTTATGCGATTTTTGAGAGGTTTATTTGCTGATAAGAATTATGGTTTCTCAGCAAGTACGTTTCTCAGCCAGTGATATGCATGAATGATGAAAAAGTATCCAAAACCACTCATTATACCCTAATCTAAGAATATCACAGAGATGTCATAATGTCTATGGGCAAATTTACCAATTTTACCCATTATCTGACGCTTCTGCTTTATGCTTACTATTCAGAGAATCGTAAAATATCCTTGCCATATCAGCAGCATTCTTATCAGTTATATGAGTATAGTATTTTTGAATGACAGAGGCATTATTGTCACCCATGAGCCGCTGAATAGAGTCTCTGGGAACACCCGACAGTACCAAATTGGTGCAGAATGTATGTCTGAATTTGTATAAATTAAACTCCATGTCACTAAACTGCGGATATGCCTTCTTAAACCTAACTATAAATCGTCTCATTAAACTGTTGATAGATGATTTTGACTTGAATGACCCATAGGAATCAGGGAACACAAACTGACTTTTTTTCATTTTGGAGGGGCAAGTTTTTAAGTATTTTTGCCATTCTTTAAGAGATTCTATTGCCCTATCTGTTAAAGGTATATCTCTCACGCTGTAATCGCTTTTAGTCTTACCTACACGCTCTCTGCTCTGAGGGGCAATATTTAAGTCCTCAATAGTATCAAACTCTTTCACGATTGCTTGAGAAATATGTACCGTTTTATTCGCAAAATCAACATTATCCCATCTTAAACCTCTGAGTTTGGAGTGATATAATTTAAATAGAGTCGACAAACACCCAAAAATCTGATATAATAAAAAGAGACGAAAGGGTGT
>CANQQS010000052.1 GCA_947626045.1 uncultured Clostridia bacterium
CGTAAGTGGCTATCTTCATGCCGATAAAGCCGGAAAGTCCCGAGAAGAAGCCGCCCGTGAGGAACGCGAACGGTACGTACGGCGTAAGCTTACCCGTAAGCGCGAGTATGAGCAGTATAACGAACATTACGGCGAAGAAAATGCCGACAGTCTTATACTGTCTCTTAAGATACGCCATGGCGCCCTTGCGTATTTTAAGCGCGATAGCCTTCATCGTGTCCGTTCCCTCGGGCTTTTTCTTAACCGAGAAAAAGTTAATTCCCGCGAAAACGAGGGCGATAACGGCGCATCCCAGCACGCCGAAGGCAGCCAAAGCCAGTTTTGTTTCAAAGTTCATTTTAAACCCTCCTTATGATTGTAAATATTAGTATATATATTTTATTACACCGCATGAGGTTAGTCAATAGAAAAAACAAAATTGTAACTTGAAAATAACAAATCATATTGAAGCCCAATTCAATTTTATGTAAATTTCGTATTGACAAAACATATCCGTTAGACTAAAATTATATCAGTGAAACAGATTATTGTATTGGAGAATATAAAATTATGAGCGTAAGAAAAGCGGCGCTGTTTGTTATGACCGCGCTATTTATGTCCGCGATAGCCGTCGGAATTGTGCGCGCAATGGTGGAGGAGTCGAATAAGGTCGAGGAAGAGGAGTATGTTCCCACCGTTCAGACCGTAACGATAACCGCCGCGGGCGACTGCACGTTCGCGACCGACGTGAATGCCGACCCCGACCGCGGCTTTAACGCGTACGCCGACAGTCTCGGCGGCGACTATTCGTATTTTTTGCAGAACGTAAAGCCTGTGTTTGAGGAGGACGACGTTACAATCGTCAATTTTGAAGGCACGATTTCCGACAGGGGAGAGAGAGCCGATAAGACGTTTGCGTTCCGCGGCAAACCGGAATATGTGAAGGTTTTAACGACTTCGAGCGTCGAGGCGGCAAACCTCGCGAACAACCACAGCGCAGACTACGGTGAGGAAAGCCTTTCCGACACCATTAAATACTTAAACGAGGCGGGTATAATAAACTGCATAGGCACAAACGCGCCGGTGCAGGAAATAAACGGCATAAAGGTAGGATTTGTCGGCATTGACGCGCTTGACGAGGACGAGGCGGCAAAGATAGACAAGGCGATAGCGTCTGTTAAAAATCTCGGTGCGCAGCTTATCATAGTCAGCATACACTGGGGCATAGAGAAGGAAAACGAGCCGACGCAGGAGCAGATCGAGCTTGCGCACAAGGCGGTTGACCTCGGCGCGGACGTTGTACTCGGCACGCACCCGCACGTAATGCAGGGAATAGAGAAGTACAACGGCAAGTACATAGTCTACAGCCTCGGCAATTTCTGCTTCGGCGGCAACGATAACCCGTCCGACAAGGACACGATGATTTACCGTCAGGTGTTCACGTTCGTTGACGGCGTGCTGCGTCTTGACGACAATTACGTTGTAATTCCCGCCGTAATATCGGGTCACGACGATTATAACGATTACCAGCCCGCCATAGCCGAGGGTGACAGAAAGACGGAAATTCAAAACAGAATTACCGAATATTCCGCAAGCCTCGGAACACAGTCGGTTCAGTTCAGATAATAAAAAAGCATATCGCGCAGTAATGCGATATGCTTTTTCTTTTTTATTAAAGCAGCGAGTCGAGCGCGTCCTCGTAATCCTCGATCGCGTGAGCGCCTATTATTTTTTTGCTTACTTTTCCGTCAACGAAGATAATGACTGTCGGGATTGACACGACCGCGTTCATAGCCGCGATGTCGCCGCACTCGTCAACGTTTACCTTGCAGACCTTGACCTTACCGTCGTACTCCTCGGCAATCTCCGATATAACGGGTCCCACCATTCTGCACGGACCGCACCACGGCGCCCAGAAATCCACCAGGACGGGCTTGTCCGCCTTCAATACCTCTCCGTCGTATGTTGAGCTTGTAAGATTGATTTCCATTTTCTCTACCTCCTGAAATTTATCTGTAGTCCGGTATGCTTGTAAATATTCTGTTCACAGAGCCGGAATTATATACCGTTTTTTCAATATATCCGCCGTCGGTTTTCGTGTACTGCGTAACGACCGTTCCAGCGCCCGACGAGGCGTAAACCGTAATGATAACGTCGCCGTTTTCGCGCGTTGACGCGTCGCAGTAGACCATTCCGTTCGAAACGAGCTGGTCATAGAGCGTGTAAAAGCCGCCCTCGCCGTCGTCGATCTCAACGACCCACTTCTGACTGTCGTCCCACAAAAATCCTTCGCTGTCCTTTTCGGCGGAGGTGTATACCGTGAGCGTTCCGCTGTCCTCAGGCAGCGCGCTGCCCGCAACTCTCGTCCAGCTTCCTTCGCTTACGGCGGACACATCGAGCTTCGACACCGTTCTTTCAGCCGCGCCCTCAACGTCGTCGGGCGGCGCGGGCAGTTCGGGAGGAACGTCCTCGGACGGAAAATCTCCGTCTGACGGGATTTCGGTCGGCACGGTGACGGATTGCTTCGGGCTTGCCGTTTCAAGTCCGCCGTGCATCTTGTCGGAATAACTCCGCCCCACATAAAAGCCGCCTGCGGCAAGGACAACCGCGAGTACGAGCGCTCCTGCGGTTTTGACAAATTTCTTCATTCTTCTTCCTCCTCAGATTTTATATCAACATATTTTTTATCGGTTTTCGTTATTTCACAGCCGGCGTTCGTGAGATTTACGAGATTTTCCGTCACGCGCTCCGTTTCGCCGACGGGCGCGGAGATCACGAATGTGACGTTATCGGCGTAAACCGTGTCCTCCAGAATGTAGCCGCGCGACATTATCTCGTGCTGCATTTTGCCGAGCAGCGTGTACGGAACCGTCACCGACAGCACGTCGCACAGCATGCGGTTTACGACACGCGATTTTATAAGTCCCGCCTTTGCCGACGCGCCGTACGTGTGAACAAGTCCGCCCGTACCCAGCAGCGTGCCGCCGAAGTAGCGCGTCACGACGACGATAACGTCAACGATTCCCTGCTTCCGTATCGCGTCAAGCACCGGCATGCCCGCCGTACCCGAAGGCTCGCCGTCGTCGCTGTAGCGGTAGATGTTGTTTTCGTCTATGACATAGGCGTAGACGTTGTGCGACGCGTCGGGGTACTTTGAGCGTATCTCACTCAAAAATCCGAGCGCGTCCTCCTCATTATCCACCGGCTTTACATTGGCTATGAATTTTGATTTCTTTTCTGTGAGCAGACTTTCCGTCCGCTCCGCGACCGTTTTATATATTTCCTTCTTTGACATTATACCAGATATTTCTTTATCTTCACGTACGTTTCCGCGTCCACGCGAAGCTCCATAACAGTGCCTTTTTCACCGTAGCTTTCGCTGTCGACCTTCTGCGTGTCGTGGAGCAGGTTCACGAGCGAGCCTTCGCTGTACGGTATGCAGACCTTTACGCGGCGTTTTCTGCTGGGCGCTGTTTTCGCTATCGCGTCGATGAGCGTGTCGATCTGCTTGCCGTAGCGCGCGCTTATGTAGACGCTCTTGTTGGCTCTGGGCGACGCCGCTGCCTTGCCCATTGTGAGGTCGCACTTGTTAAACACCGCCACGACGGGCTTCTCGCCCGCGCCGATTTCCTCAAGCACCTGTTCGACCACCTTTACCTGATTGTCGGCTTCGGGGTTGGACGCGTCTATTACGTGCAGCAGCACATCCGCGAGCGCCGCTTCCTCCAGCGTGGATTTAAAGGCTTCTATGAGGTGGTGGGGGAGTTTTCTGATAAAGCCTACCGTATCTATAACGATTATCTGTCTGTTATCGTCGAGCGTTATCGCGCGTGATGTTGGGTCGAGCGTCGCAAACAGCTTGTCCTCGGCGAATACATTCGCGTCGGTGAGCGTGTTTAAAAGCGTCGATTTGCCCGCGTTCGTGTAGCCGACGAGCGCGGCTGTGATTACGCCGTCCTTTTTGCGGCGGCTCCTTAAAAGGTCGCGGTGCTTTTTAAGCTCTTCTATTTCCTCCTCAAGCGCGTTTATCCTGCGCTGTATGTGCCGCCTGTCCGTTTCAAGACGCGTTTCACCGGGACCTCTCGTGCCGATACCCGCGCCGGTACGGCTCATTTCCGCGCCGAAGCCGCGAAGTCTCGGCAGGCGGTACTTAAGCTGTGCAAGCTCCACCTGAAGCTTACCCTCGCCGCTTTTCGCGCGCATCGCGAATATGTCGAGTATCAGCATGGAACGGTCGAGAACTTTCACGCCGAGCATATCCGTGATGTTGCGCAGCTGCACCGGCGAAAGCTCGTCGTCGAACACGACCGTGTCGGCGCTAAGGCTTATTACCGCCTCTTTCAGTTCCTCCAATTTACCCTCGCCCATATACGTTCCGGCTTCGAGGTCGGCTTTGTTCTGTATCATTTCGCCGACGACCTCGCCGCCCGCGGTTTCCACAAGCTCGCTAAGCTCCTTTATACTTTCGCGCGTTGTGTCCTGCAGAGCGTCGCGCAAATCGCGGTGTACGCCCGCGAGTATTACTCTCTCACGCTTATCCGTTGTATTTTCCATATATATCACCTTTTCATCTCAATAATTACCTATTGTTTAGAGTATACCAAACTTTTTCTTCAAAGTATACCCCTTGGCATAAAAATTAAAGATTTTTTAACAATTCGGTAAAATGCGGGTATACAAAAGCCCCCGCCGTTTATCGGCGGAGGCTTGGACTGTATTATAAATTTCTGCTCATCAAATCCACAAATTCAGCGTTTGTTTTCGTGTTGCCGAGCATTTTTAAAAGATTCTGCATAACGTCGGCGTTTACAAATTTTCCCATTTCGCGGCGCAGGCGGTCGCTTACCTCGCGTTCCTTTTCGGTGAGCAAGTCCTCCTCGCGGCGCGTGCCGGATTTTATAATGTCAATCGCGGGGAACACGCGCTTTTCCTGAAGATTTCTGTCAAGCTTAAGCTCCATGTTGCCCGTACCCTTAAATTCCTCGAAAATAACGTCGTCCATACGGCTGCCGGTTTCGACGAGAGCCGTCGCGAGAATGGTAAGACTGCCGCCCTCTTCGATATTTCGCGCCGCGCCGAAAAACTTTTTCGGACGGTGCAGCGCGTCGGGGTCAAGACCGCCGGACAGCGTTCTGCCGGTCGGCGTGACGGTGAGGTTGTTGGCTCTCGCAAGACGCGTTATTGAGTCGAGCAGTATCACAACGTCCTTTTTCTGCTCCACAAGACGCTCGGCACGTTCAAGCACCATTTCCGCGACCTTGCAGTGGTTTTCGGGCATCTGGTCGAAGGTGGAATAGATAACGTCCGCGCCTTCTATCGACCGCTTTATGTCCGTTACCTCCTCCGGACGCTCGTCTATAAGAAGCACGATCAGCTTTATATCAGGGTGGTTCTTTCTTATCGACTGCGCGATTTCCTTTATTATTGTTGTTTTACCCGCCTTCGGGGGCGCGACAATCATTCCGCGCTGACCCTTGCCGATAGGCGACACAATGTCGATAAGGCGCGCGGCAAGCTTTTTGCTGTCGCCCGTGTCGAGCTTTATCTTTTCCTTCGGGTAAATCGGCGTGAGCCGTTCAAACGGTCTGCGCTTCAATGCAGTTTCAATCGTATCGGAATTTATTGTTTTTACGAAAAGCAGCGGCGACAGTCTGTCCTCGTCCTGCGACGGACGGCAGTCGCCGACTATTTCATCGCCAGTTTTAAGCTTAAAGCGGCGTATCTGCACCGGTGAAACGTATATATCCTCTCTGCCGGGCATGTAGTTTTCCACGCGCAGAAAACCGAAGCCGTCCGACATCACGTCCAAAACGCCCTTTACCTCCACAACGTCGGCGGGACGTTCGCGTTTTTTCGGCTGGGGCTTAGCCTTGCTTTCCTCGGCGAGCCTTTCGCGCGTTTCGCGTATTCGGGCGATTATCTCGTCCTTTTTGAGCGCCGAGATTTTTTCGATACCGAGTCCCTGAGCGATTTGCTTAAGCTCCTCTTTTGTTTTGCGTTCGAGCATTACTCCATCTTGCATACATTCTCTCTCTTTCTTTTTAATAATTGTATTATAATGAAAATTTAAAACAGTGTCAATCAAATAAATTGCTGCGATTTGGGAACATAAAAAGCTTTATGCGTGCCTTGCCGCGCGGATGCGTACGTGAAAACAGCCTTCAAATTCAAAATCGGTACAGTATTCGGAATTTAATCGTTTATCTGAAGTGAAAATTTCGTAAAAGGGAGGTCATGCCGAACGTGCTATTCGACATGTTCCCTTGTTCTTTCGATTTTTTCGGAGCTTACGGGCGGTCCCTGATGACGCGTCGGCTCCCAGCGTACCTTTTTAAATATCGCGATTATCGAAATCGGCACATACGTAAACTGAAACAGCGGGAATGTAAAAAGGTATTTCATTCTGTTTGCCGTACTCGTATGTATTCTTTTCGATTCGGTAACAGCCGCGACAAGTCCCATTATGAACAACATCGCGTACATGCGCCCGCACCACTGTCCGATCGACCACAGCGGCTCCCACCATGCCATCTCGCCGTTTACGATCTGACCGGAGAACGCAATCGCGTTCATAACGGCTATGGCAAGAGTAATGACATTTATCGGCAGAACGGTTACAAGCATATCATAGCATGTCCAGCCGTTTCTTGAAAATATACCCTTAAACAAATCCCAGCCGTAATGACGGAACACCTGAAGAAATCCGCGCGCCCATCTTAAACGCTGCTTCCACGACTGTCTGAATGTCTGCGGCTGCTCGTCGTACACGAACGCGTCGGGACAGAACGCTATTCTCTCGCCCTCTATCGCCTTTGCTATCGAAAATTCTATATCCTCCGTGAGCAGATGATATTTCCAGCCGCCGGACGCCTTAAGGACTTCGCTGCTCACGAGGAAGCCCGTGCCGTTAATGGCGCAGCCGCTGCCCAAAAGCATTCTCGAATGGTTCACGTACTGCGATTCCCTTATGTACCACAGCGCGTAGCCGGACGTTACCCAGTTCGTGCCGTAGTTTGTGGAGTTGCGGTAACTCGTGACAATCCTGTGACCGTCGGAAAACGTGCGGTTCATCGCTGTTATGTAGCCGGTGTCGAGTATGTTGTCCGCGTCAAACACGAAAAATCCGTCGTAAAAATCATCGCCCTTTTCGTTAAAAATCCTTGATATGGCGTAGTCGAGGGCGTAGCCTTTGCCGATAAGCTCAAGATTTTCGCGCACAAACACGTTCGCGCCCGCTTCCTCGGCGCGCTCGGCTGTGTTGTCCGTGCAGTTGTCGGCTATGACGTATATATCGACAAGCTCCGAGGGATAATCCTGATGATGTATGGAATTTACGAGATTTGCGATAACGTTTTCCTCGTTGCGCGCCGATATGAGAACGGCGTATTTGTGAAGCTTGCTTTCCTTGTGAGGCTTGTCCTTTTTCAAAAACGGTACGCATATATAGAAAATCTGATATGAGTAGCATAACAGAAACATCGTACCCAAAATCATATTTATCAGTCTGACTGCTGCCATTGTAGTCCCCTCTGTAATCCTTCCCCGAAATGTAATACAGACCGTACGGCAATCCGTATAAAATGAAAACCGTCCGTTTACGTAACAATTCTCATTTATAATATCACATATTAAGAATTAAGTCAATACGGCTTTTTTATTTCCTGAAGGATACACACGCCGCGGCAGCGTTTTAAACAGAGCGGAGCATCAGGGCGCATAAAAGCGCGAAAACCGCGGTGAGAACGGTCATAAATACCGCCAGACATACGCGCAGTCTTTTTCCGCGCCGTGCCGAACGGTAAAGAGCGGATGCGATGTAAACGCTGTTTTTGTCGAATTGTGTAATCATTTGTAATTATCCTTTCGTAAAAATTTTCTTATAATATTATATGCGGGTAATTTCCCAAATATTACCGCAAATTTCCAAAATAATCCGTATAAAAAATGAACAGTTTGTAAATATACGGAAAAAGGGTTTGAAATTTAATAAATTTGTGATATAATTAGCCCTATATTGATAAACTGTGTTTATCTGACGGAAAGGACATTCAAATGAATTTATGTGTAAAATGCAATAAAAATCCGGCGGTGTTTTATATAACCAAGATGGACGGCAACAGCTCAAAGACCGAGGGTCTTTGTCTTTCGTGCGCGAAAAGTCTCGGTATTGCGCCGCTTAACAATATGATAGACAAGTTCGCCGTGTCGGACGAGGAGCTTGACAATCTGAACAGTCAGATGTCGGAATTTATGGAAAGTCTCGAAGGGCTTGACGGCGAGGACGGAGATCCGCTTGCAATGATGGAGCAGTTCTCGTCGGGAGAGGACGACGAGGGCGGCGCAGCAACCGCTCCCTTAAGCATGTTCAAAAATTTCTTTGACAATATGCCGTCCTCCGCGCCGAACGGTAACACGTCGGGCGGCGCGAAGGAAAAGAAGCAGAAGAAAAAGCAGAAAAAGACGATGCTCGACACCTACGGCACAAATCTTACCGAAAAGGCTGCCGAAGGCAAGGTTGACAGAGTTGTGAACCGCGGGGAGGAGATCGAGCGCGTCATTCAGATTTTGAACCGCCGTTCCAAAAATAACCCCGTGCTTCTCGGCGAGCCGGGCGTCGGCAAGACGGCTGTCGCGGAGGGACTTGCGTGCAGAATATTCGAGCATACCGTTCCGCCGAAGCTTTTCGGCTACCAGCTCTACCTTCTCGACTTCACGGCTCTCGTCGCGGGAACGCAGTTCCGCGGTCAGTTCGAGGCGCGTCTTAAGGGCGTTTTGAACGAAGCTGCCGAGAGGGGTAACGTAATACTCGTAATAGACGAAATCCATAACATTGTCGCGGCGGGCGACGCGGAGGGCGCTATGAGCGCTGCGAATATATTAAAGCCGGCGCTCGCGCGCGGTGAAATACAGGTAATAGGCGCGACGACGCTCACCGAGTACCGCAAGCATATTGAAAAAGACAGCGCGCTCGAACGCCGCTTCCAGCCGGTCATAATCGATGAGCCGTCAATAGCGGAGAGTATAGAAATCCTCAAGGGTATAAAGGACTACTACGAAAAATATCACAAGGTAAAAATATCGGACGACACGATAGAACAGGCGGTGAGGCTGTCGGAGCGTTACATCACCGACCGCTTCCTGCCCGACAAGGCGATTGACGTTATAGATGAAGCCGGCTCGCGCGTGAACCTCAAAAACCGCGCGCTGTACGATATGACGCTTTTAAGCGGCAGGCTTGACGTGCTTGACGCGGATATGGCTGTCGCGCAGGAGAACGGCGACTTTGAAAAGCTCGCCAATCTGCGCGTCGAGAAAATAAATACCGAAAACAAAATCGCGAAGGCAGCTGCTGAAGCGGAAAAGGCGGAGATTACGTTTGACGACATCGCCGCTGTTATAGAAGGCTGGACAAAGATACCGGTACATCGTCTTACGGAGAGTGAGTCGGAGAAGCTCCTTAATCTCGAAAGCCGTATACACAAGCGCGTGATCGGTCAGAATGAGGCGGTCGAGGCGGTGTCGCGCGCGATAAGACGCGGCAGAGCCGACATTACGACGCGTAAGCGTCCCGTTTCGTTCATATTTGCCGGTCCCACGGGCGTGGGCAAGACGGAGCTTGTAAAAACGATTGCCGAGGTAATGTTCGACAACGAGGAGGCTCTTGTGCGCCTCGACATGTCGGAGTATATGGAAAAGCACTCGGTGTCGAAGCTCATCGGCTCGCCCCCGGGTTACGTCGGCTACGACGACGCCGGTCAGCTTACGGAAAAAATACGCAGAAAGCCGTATTCGGTAATACTGCTCGACGAGATTGAAAAGGCGCACCCCGAGGTGTTCAACCTGTTCCTGCAAATTCTCGACGACGGTCGTATCGCCGACAGTCACGGCAAAATCATTAACTTTGAAAACACGATAATAATAATGACGACCAACGCCGGCACGGAATTTAAGACAGCCGAGGTCGGTTTCAATTCGAGCGACGAGGTTTCCATGGAGGACAATGTAAACAAGAGCCTCAAAAACTTCTTTAAACCCGAGTTCCTGAACCGCATCGACGAGGTTGTAACGTTTAAGCCGCTCACGAAGGAGGAGCTGAGACAGATCATCGACCTGCTCTTAAAGGACATCGTGGAGAAGCTCCGCGAAAAGGACGCAGAATTTGTCATCACCGACGAGGCGAAGGAACTTATACTCGAAAAGGGCTATGACAAGAAGTACGGCGCAAGACCGCTTAAACGCGCCATTCAAAAGCTTCTGGAGGATAAGCTGTCAATGCTGTCGCTCACCGGCGGAATAAGCGCGGGCTGCACGCTCGTGGCGGACAGAGACGGCGACAGGATAAACGTGACGGTTCAGTCAAAACTGCTGACGCAGTAATTACGGGAGGAAAACAATGCTTGAAGATATAATCGCTTTGGACAAAAAATATTATATGAACACCTTTGGCGACAGGCAGAGGGTGTGCTTTGAGCGCGGCGAGGGAATTAAGCTGTACGATACCGAGGGCAAGACGTACTACGATTTCCTCGGCGGCATAGCCGTGAACGCGCTCGGTCACGGTCATAAGGACTTTATAGCCGCATTAAAGGCACAGCTCGACAAGGTTATACACACGTCGAGCCTTTACTACATAGAAAATCAGGCGCGTCTCGCGGAGCGTCTCGTTAAAAGCACGTGCGCAGAGAGGGTGTTTTTCGCGAACAGCGGCGCGGAGGCGAACGAGGGCGCGTTCAAGCTCGCGAAAATATACTATTACAAAAAAGGTATTGACAAAACGGATATAATCACGCTCGACCACTCGTTCCACGGTAGAACGCTCGCGACCGTCGCGGCGACCGGTCAGCCGAAGTACCAAAAGCCGTACAAGCCGCTTACTCCGGGCTTTACGCAGGTCGAACCGAATAATCTTGACGCGGTGAAAGCCGCTGTGACGGACAAGACCGCCGCGGTTATGATAGAGCTTATACAGGGCGAGAGCGGCGTTCACCCGATGGATAAGGAGTACGTGCAGGCGCTGCGCGAGCTGTGCGACGAAAAGGATATACTGCTGATATTCGACGAGGTTCAGACGGGTATGGGCAGGACGGGTTATCTGTTCGCGCACGAGCTTTACGGCGTTGAGCCTGACATATTCACGTCGGCGAAGGCTCTCGGCGGCGGCATACCGATAGGCGCGGTGTGCGCGGGAAAGAAGGTACAGGACGCGTTCGAGCCGGGCGACCACGGCACTACATTCGGCGGCAACCCATTTGCGACGGCGGCGGGACTTGCCGTATTCGACATATTTGAAAAGGAAAAATTGGTGGATAACGCGCGAGAGGTCGGCGCGTACCTCAAGGACAAGCTTACCGCGCTCATGGAAGGCTCGGACGGTAAAATCACCGACGTGCGCGGCGCTGGACTGCTTATCGGCATACAGCTTAAGGACGAGATTGCGAAGGATGTTTTTGTAAAGCTGTTCAGTAAGGGCTTTCTCACGAGCCTTTGCGGCGGAAACACAATACGTATCGCGCCGCCGCTGATTTTGAAAAAGAACGAGGCGGATATGTTTGTAAACGCGCTCGCCGACGTTATCGCGTAAGAGGTATATGATATGTACGAGGTAAAGAAACGCATAGAAATAAGCGCGGCGCATTATCTGACGCTTGACTACGAATCGAAATGTCAAAATCTCCACGGTCACAACTGGATAATCGACGTGTACCTGCGGAGTGACACGCTCGATAAAAACGGCATGGTTATTGACTTTTCGCATATAAAGAAGCGCGTAAAGGACAAGTTCGACCACAAGGTCATAAATGAGGTCGTTGACTTCAACCCCACAGCCGAAAATCTTGCAAAGCACATCTGTGACGAGCTTGCGCCGCACTGCTACAGAGTCGACGTGTGGGAGAGCCGCGACAATATGGCATCTTATATAAAGGATTGAATATGAAGGTAGTTGAAATTTTCGACTCGATAGAGGGCGAGGGTATACGCACCGGTCAGCCGGCGACGTTTATACGGCTCGCGGGATGTAACCTGCGCTGCACGTACTGCGACACGCTCTACGCGCTTTTCGGTGAGGACGAGCCGTGCCGGTACGAGAAAATGACGGTCGATGAGATAGCCGCGCGTGTAAACAAAAATTATATGCGCGTCACGCTCACGGGCGGTGAACCGCTTGTGCATAAGGACGTAAACGCGCTTATAAAAAAGCTCGCTGACATGGGGTGCGAAATAAATATTGAAACGAACGGCGCGGCTGACATAAGCGAAGTGCCGAGGTACGACGGGCTGTTTTTCACGATTGACTACAAGCTGCCGTCGAGCGGCGTGAGCGATAAAGTGATTTGGTCAAACTTCACGCGCCTCACTCCGCGCGACGTTGTAAAGCTTGTGTGCGGCACTGACGAGGACATAAGAGTTATGGTTGAAATCGCGTCGCGGCTCAATGAAATGTACGATAAGCCGCCGCATATATTTGTCGGAGCGGTTTACGGCAAAATGGATTACAAAAAGCTTGTGAACGCGATACTGACCGAGCCGCAGCTAAAGGACACGCGGTTCCAGATACAGCTTCACAAGGTTGTCTGGGACGCGGACGAAAGAGGGGTATAAATGGAAAAGGAAATTGACAGCGAAAAAATAAAGGAAGCGGCGCGTATGTTTATCGAGGCTGTCGGTGATGATCCGAACCGCGCCGACCTCGTTGAAACGCCCGACCGCGTGGCGCGTATGTGCAATGAGCTTTTCGAGGGTATGTGTTACACGAACGACGAGATCGCCGAGATGTTCGGCAAGTGCTTCGAGTACAGTAAGTCGAACGATTTGGTAATAGTGAAGGATATAGATATTTTCAGCTTCTGCGAGCATCATATCGCACTTATGTATAATATGAAGTGCCATGTCGGATATATCCCGAACGGCAAGGTTATCGGGCTTAGCAAAATCGCACGGATATGCGATATGGCGGCTAAGCGGCTTCAGCTTCAGGAGCGCATATGCGCCGACATAGCGGAGATTATACAGAAGGCTTGCGGCACTGAGGACGTTATCGTCGTCGTCGAGGGCGAGCACAGCTGCATGACCGCGCGCGGCATACGCGCACGCGGCGCGAAAACACGCACCGCCGCAATCCGCGGTATGTTCGACACCGACCACGAGCTTCGAAAAGAGTTTTACAGCCTTATAAAAGAATAATAATTTGTGTTGACAAAATTCTTTTTGGGATATATAATATAAACAGAAAAAGGCAAGACCTCAAACGGTCAGCCGTGATATTAGTTACAAAGTAACCGCTATCCTTGGGCTATTGGAGCGGTTACTTTGCATTTATAGCAAAAGCTGTTAAAATAATAATAACATACAATGCTGTTTCCAGCATCTTTGAAATTATTTTTTTCATAGCAGACCACCTCCGTTGAGCATTTCATATTGATTGTTCATCTATGCTCTTAGGGTATGTAATACATGGTGGCTAACCGTCCGATTTGAAATCGTTTTCAGTCTTACCCTTTCCGCCTTGCGTAAGCAAGGAAAAAGACGCCGGCTTATGCCGACGCCGCCATTATATATCAACGGTTTTTATTTTTCAATACACTTTAATGAAACATAATCATTTTGTAATCGCGGTGTTAATATTCGCCGGTTTTCGCGGCAAGGAACTGCATAAAATCCATGACTTCATTTTTCTGTTCCGCGGACAGCGAATGAAACACAATCAGGAAATCGTTGCCGGACGTGTGATTTTTTATGTTTGTGATACCGAAAAGGTAATCGATACTGACCCCAAAATGGTTCGCAAGCGCAATAATAACGCGCTCGTCCCTCGGAAAATGTATCCCTCTTTCATAATCGCTTATGACCTTGTTTGAAACGAACAGCAAATCGGCAATATCCTTTTGTTTTTCGTCATTGTCCTCCCGCAGCTCTCTTAATCTTTCTCCAAAAGTCATATATATCAACTCCCAAATTTATTTTACCGTAATCGTGATTTTATTGAATTATTTTACCTTAAAAGTTAATATATTATTGACATTTACCTAAAAGGTAAGTATAATTGAAGTATAATGAGATTTTAGTATGGAAATTTCATTCGATTTGGTGGAAAGGAGGGGAGATTGATGAACAAAACAATAGGCACAAAAGAATTTGCCGAAAGGTATGGAGTCGATCAGGGTACTGTTACCCGATGGTGCAGAGAGGGAAAAATTGAAAACGCGTACCAAGACGCGCCGGGCAGTCCATGGCATATTCCAAAAGACGCCAAACCACCCGCAAGTTATAAACCCAAAAAGTAACATTTATACATAAACGTATTATGTAATTTAAAATTAAGAAAAGGAAGGTAGATTTAATATGGCTATAATTCAATGTCCGGAATGCGGAAACAACGTTTCCAATTCGGCAAAAAATTGTCCTAACTGCGGTTACCCCATTGCCGAAAATACAAACGATTTAATAAGAATTAAAATTGAACAAAGTCCGGTAGTGCGAGGTGAAATCGTAACAATCAAAGACATGGTGAGTGGGAAAAAACTGTGTTCCGTACCAGCTGGCAGTATTGCTGAAATAAAATCAAATAAACCGATTATGATCGGATTTTATGGATTAACAAATATTCCAATGTGTATGGAAACAGTTTCTCCTGCTAATGGGGGTAAATATAAAGCTTCTTGGGGCGCAGGCATATTTTCTCCTAAAATATCATCATGCAGTAAAGTCGATATTATTGATTCATAATAGAAATTAAATATTTTATAGGGGGTATGTATAATGAACAACAATTATGGATGCATAGGTGCTATTGCAACAACAATAATAGGTCTTCTTTTAATAATTAATGCTATACGCCTTATTATTAGTTAATTATCAACAGGACAATCCTCGCGGTCGCCTGTGGGACGTCGGGGCGCCGTCCCCTACGGCTCTCACTTTATAAATCGCGTGTTGTAGGGGCTGGCGCCCTCGACAGCCCGCACCCACACAAAAAGGAGCGTATCGTTTCCGATACGCTCCTTTTCATATCCAATTTATCTTGTGACAATATCAACCGGCACGTTGAAAATCTTCGCGACCTTCAGAATCGTGTCGATATGTCTGCCGGCAGCCGCAGCCATATGGTGCGTGGGGCCCGCCTCGCTCCACTTATTACAGAACTCTCTCGCGCCGCAGGTGAAACGCGTGCGCATATTCGTGTCGCCGAATGTGAAGATAGGACCTTCCTCGTTCACGCCCTCGGCAACGACAAACTTAAAGTTGCCGTCCTTGTCCTGCGTGATACCGAGATACGTAACGGGACCCAGGTGCGGATAGAACTGCGTCAGATAACCGCCGCCGGTCTTGCCGTGGAACACGGGCACGATCTTCATTGTCGGCTTCTTCGCGGAAATGTCCGCGTCGCCCGAGCCGCTGTGACCGATAATGCAGATGTCCTCGTTAAAGTCTATCGAATACATCTCGGAAAGCTGTCCCATGCCCGAAATGGTCTTCAAAATGCTCATCGCCATTGAAACCTTTATGTCGCCCTCAACGGCGCACGCAACGCCCTGTTTAATGAGCATCGAGAACGCGGGAATAAGCATACTGTCAAGCACGCCCGCCTTGCCCTGCGCGAAGCCGTCATAGTGCGAAGCGATAAACGCGATTTTTTCATCCTTGACCCACTGCTCAAACGCGACAACGTATTTCGCCATATCCCAAACCTTTTCGATAGTGCCGCCACCCTCGATATCGAAGGTGTCGAGAATATCCTGCGCCTTCGCGCGGATAGCGTCCTCGTCGGTTATCTCGTCGGCGATAGCCCACATCTTTTCCCAGTCGAACTGCTTGGTATAGAGGTACATTCTGTGATACAGATTTGTCTCGTCGATATACAGATCCATCATGCCCGGATACGGACGGCCGATTTGCGCGAGATTCGTGTCGCGGAAACGGCGGCGCACCTGAGCGGCACGGCACCAGTCCTCAATTTCAGCCTGAACATACGGATCTCCGCCTTCAACAACGCCGGTAATTACCGCATGGCGCTTGCCCGCGCGCTCGAGATCCGCTACCATCTCGCCAACAGCGCCGCAGGCGTACAGCTCTCCGAGCCATGTCGCGGTATCGGTATTCGCGTAGTCGGGAGCCTTTTTCTTCTGGATGTTTACAAGCACAACCGGCACGTCGAGATCGCGCACTGCCGGAAGCATATTGTATGAAGTCGCGTATGTAAGAAGCTGGACGATAACGAGGTCAACGTCAGCCGCGCGGAACTTGTCGCCCGCCGCCTGTGACAGCTCCTTCGTCGTAACCATACCGCCGTCTATGATCTCCACAGTGTCGGGGAGCGTCTTTTTGAACGCCTCGTACTGCGATTCAAACTCCGGTACGAGTGACGGGAACTGCGGCAGATATGCGCCCAGCGCGATTGAAAATACGCCTATTCTTGCTTTTGTTTCAACTAACATAACAGTCTTCCTTTCTTGTTAAAATACATAAATTTGATAATAACATTATATATGATTTTGTAAATATTTGCAATAGCAAATAATAAAATTGTTTCAAAAAAACACTTGCAAAATAAAAAATATATGATATAATTAGTTGGTATTTGATAATTTGGAATAAAAGGAGGTTGAATTGAAATGAGTAAGACCGTATTTGTTATATTACATCTTATTGTTGCTGTAATTCTTATATTCGTAGTCATGGCGCAGGAGGGTAAGGATCCCGGTATGAGAGGTATTCAGGGCGCGTCGTCGGATATGGGCGAATCGTTCTTCAAGAAGAACGGCGGCACGACAAAGGAGGCTATTTTCACAAGAGTTACAACGACAATGGCTATCCTGTTCCTTATAACGACCATGACGCTCGTAATCATGGGTTCGTAATTTCGGAATAATTAAAACGGCGTCCGCGCCGTTTTTTTGTTTAATCTACAACGAGGTGATTGTGAAAATTATGGGTAGATTGAGAGATTTAAGAAAAGAGCGCGGGTATTCGCAGGTAAAGATGCAGATGCTGACCGGTATTGACCAAAGCGACTACTCAAAAATAGAAACGGGCAAAAGATATTACACGTTCGAGCAGTGCAAGAGGATAGCGGCGGCGCTCGGTACGAGCATGGACTATCTTGCGGGACTTACGGACGAAAAGAAGCCGTATCCGAGAACAAAGAAATAGAAAAACTTCCAAAAATTACCTCAAATAAAACCGTGCAAAAACCGCATACTAAGAATGTAACAAGGACAACGGAGGTAACAGACATGGATCGCAACAACGCAAACAAGAGTATCAGATGCACGGTTGAGCAATGCAGAAACCACTGTGACTGCGCGGATTACTGCGCGCTTTCCGAAATTCACGTAGGAACGCACGAGCCGAATCCGACGGAAACGCAGTGTGTGGACTGCAACTCGTTCGAGCTCAGACACTAAAACGAAAGGCTGCCGAAGGGGCAGCCTTTTTACTTATTTTTTATATTTCACGCCCTGATACGTGTCTCTTTTTACCATGAGCTTGTCAATCTCGTTCATCACGACAAATTTTTTGAGGCTCCATTTCGGCGCTATGAGCGTGTTCCAACCGCCGTCGCCGGTGACGCGCTGTATTACCGTTTCGGGCGAAAATAATTCAAGCTGATCGACTATTACGCTCACGTATTCGTCCGGCGTCATCGTCTCAAACTCTCCGCGCTCGTACATTTCGGCGAGGCGCGTACCCTTTAGCACGTGCAGAAGGTGGAGCTTTACGCAGTGCGGCTCAAGGCGAGCGACCTTTTCCGCACTTTCGAGCATCATTTCGCGCGTTTCGCCCGGCAGTCCGTCTATGAGATGCACGCATACATTTATGCCGCGCTCCTTGAGTTTGCCGTAGCCGTCCAGAAAATCCGCGTACGTGTGGCAGCGGTTTATGAGCGCGCCCGTAACGTCATGTACCGTCTGTAAGCCAAGCTCGACTATTAAATATGTGCGGTTGTTAAGCTCCGACAGGTACTCCAGAACGTCGTTTTCAAGGCAGTCGGCGCGCGTCGCAATGCTTAATCCGACGACGTTCTCACGCGCAAGCACAGGCTCGAACAGCTCGCGAAGCCGTGCCGCGGGCGCATAAGTGTTCGTGTTTGCCTGAAAATACGGCATGTATTTCGTGTCGCTCCACTTGCGGCTCATGCGTTCCTTGACCTCGTCGAACTGCGCAAGTATGCTGTGCGACGCGTCGCCCGCGAACTCACCGCTGCCGCCGAGGCAGTAAATACAGCCGCCTGTTCCCTTGCTGCCGTCGATGTTCGGGCAGGTGAAGCCGCCGTTTAAGGCGACCTTGCACACCTTGCAGCCGAATTTATTTTGAAGGTGGTAATTCCATGTGTGGTACCGCTTGTTGTCGAGCGTGTACGGGAATTTGTTTTCCATATCAGTCAGCCATGAGCCTTACCATGACAGCCTTCTGCGCGTGCAGACGGTTCTCCGCCTCATCGAAGATGATAGACTGCGGTCCGTCGATTACGTCCTCGGTGACCTCAAAGCCCCTGTACGCGGGCAGGCAGTGCATGAATACCGCGTCGGGCGCGGCAAGCTTAAACAGCTCTCCGTTCACCTGATACGGCATGAACACGCGCTGACGCTCCTCTTTTTCAGCTTCCATACCCATTGACACCCACGTGTCTGTGTACACAACGTCCGCGTCCTTTATCGCTTCCTTCGGGTCGTTCGTGAGTATAAGTTCCGAGCCGTACTTCTTAAAATCGTCCTTCGCGTTCGCTACAACGTCCGCGTCGCACTGATAATCGTCGGGCGTTGCGACAGCGCAGTCAAGACCGGCTTTCGCGCAACCGTACATCAGCGAGTGCGCCATGTTGTTGCCGTCGCCTATGTATGCGAGTTTTAAGCCCTTTAGCTTTCCCTTATGCTCGTACGCCGTCATGAGGTCGGCAAGCACCTGGCACGGGTGAAGCAGGTCGGTGAGCGCGTTTATTACCGGTATGTCGGCGTGTTTCGCGAGGTCGAGAACGTCTTGATGTGAGTACGTGCGTATCATTATGCCGTCGAGCATTCTCTCCATAACCTTAGCGGTGTCGTAAATCGTTTCGCCGCGTCCGAGCTGTATGTCGTTTGACGAGAGGAACAGCGGGTAACCGCCGAGCTGCGTCATGCCGACCTCGAACGATATGCGCGTGCGCGTCGAGGACTTTGTGAATATCATACCGAGCGTTTTGCCCTTTAATATGTGATGCTCTTTGCCGGCTTTCTGCTCCGCTTTGAGCTTTATTCCGAGGTTTAAGAGATCCTCGACCTCCTCCGGCGTGAGGTCGTGTAAGCTTATCAAATCCTTCATAATATCCTTCTCCTTGTCTTTT
>CANQQS010000053.1 GCA_947626045.1 uncultured Clostridia bacterium
GGAGTGACAGGACTTGAACCTGCGGCCCCTTGACCCCCAGTCAAGTGCGCTACCACCTGCGCTACACCCCGATGCTCTTTCGAGACAACTATGACATTATAGCACAAAAATTTTTTAAAGTCAATAAGAGAAATACAAAAAATAAAAATTAAAATTTCTTTTCGCGTTTAAATGCTGTTTATTCGTGATTTCGCATAAAAATACAGTATATATTTTTATAATTGTTTTGGCGTTTTCTATAAAAATATCTTGAAAAATTTACAGAAATATGGTACAATAGTTATGTTATTGTAAAAAATGTGTTCTCATGCGCCTTTTTCGGGCTGTCTGAGAAAAAATATCGGAAAGAGGTGACGTATTTGCGCTGTATAAAATGCGGAAAAGAAATAGCGGAAGGAAGCAGAAAGTGCGAACATTGCGGTACGCCTGTACGGACGAAAGGAGCGGCACGCGGCAAAAAAAGGAATCTCACCATGGTTGCGGTTGCGGCGGTGCTTTTAATGTTCGGTATGCTCTCGCTCATGAGCTCCGGCATATCTGCCAAGGTCGAGATAATGGGAGCGTCACTTACGCTTACCGTGCCCGTAATATCCGCCTCGTCATTGCTTGGCTATATTGCGGCGGGAGGAATTGTGAAATTTCTGCTTATCATGTATGTTGTGCTGACGGTGATTGCGGTTGCGGCTGCTTTTCTGGCTGTGTTTATGATTATAACGCGGAGAAGTGCGGGAGTTGCGGCAGGACTTGTGTCGTCAGTCCTGTCCGCGGTAATGAGTATCGTTATGGTTATAACTATACTGGTCGTGAACGGGAAGTACGGTAACTCCGCACTTACGGTGATGCCGTCCGTATGGCTGTGGCTCTCCGTTCCGGCAAACATATTAAGCGCGATATTCCTTTTTATAGAAAAGGTCGACATCGTATAAAATTCACCAAAACAAGAAAGAAAGGATTGATAAAAAATGATATGTAAAAACTGCGGAAATCAAGTGCCGGACGGCATGAAATTCTGTTCAAAGTGCGGAACCGCCATGGAGCAGCAAACACCGACGTTTAATGCAGGAGGACAGAGACCGACGAATAATTACGGGGGAGGCTATACGAAAGTGGCGGCGCCGGCAGGCAACAAACAACTGTGGCTTGCGGTTATGGCTGTTCTTGCTATGCTGGGAATAATGTCGATAGTATGTGGCTCGATGTCGATAAATTCCGGCAATGGCAGCATATCGATTCCATATATGTCTGTGACTGCGCTTGTAGGAAATGCGATGAAAGCGGTTCGCAGCACGTCGTCTATATTGCCGATATCTTCAGGGGTAATCAACGGCGGCGTGGTGGCATTGATATCAATGATATTCTACACGGTTTTTGCCTCGATTTGTATTATTCTGTATGTGCTTTCGGTTGTGTTCACATTAAAGAGGAAATCAATCGGAATTGTCTCGGGAATGGTGGCAAGTGCGCTTGCGATACTTCTCAGCATAATAATGATAATTGTTTCATTTGTAGCCGGTTCACAGGCTGACGGCGCTATAGGTCCGTCCGTATGGTTATGGCTTGCTATCCCGATAGGCATATTGTATGCGCTGTTCTGCGCAATAAAGAGCAGAGAACTCATTTCGTGATAAGCACGGCAGACTAACTACCGAATATGAAAGGATGATAATAAATGTTTTGCAAAAAATGCGGAAATCAAATACCCGACGGAGTAAAGTTCTGTAACGTGTGCGGCACGCCCGTTTCACAGCCGTCGGCTCCCGGACAAAATTCAAACTCGTATACGAATACAAATTCCGACCCGTATTCATACCCGAATCAAAACCAAACGCATAACAGCGGCTCGTTACGCGGATATAACAATGGCGGAGCGCATATACCGACCCCGTCCTTTTTGGCGGGCGGAAGCAAGGTGACATGGCTTTCGGTCATGTTTATACTTGCGGCAGCCACAATGTTCTGTATGATTCTGAGCGGCGTGGTAATGTCACAAAGCGGCACGGGCTTTTCCATGCCGATAACCACAGTAAACTCGTTAATGACGGCAATGAACGAGAAAGCGGGTGCGCTCGGCGTGTACACTGTATTTCTTGTAATATACATAATTATAGATATATGCGCGGTATTCCTTATTTTCAACAAAAGCCAATTGGGAATTATAGCGGGACTTCTTGCGAATTTGTTAGTCGTTATATTCAGCATAGTTGCCATTTGCGCGGCATTTGGATTGGCTGAAAAAATGGGCGCAGACGGTGTAATGTCGACATACCCGACAATCTGGACATGGCTCTCACTTGTTCTGGGACTTGCGAACGGCGCATTTCTGGTAATTAAGGGCAGAGAATTGACAGCATAGTAACGACGGTACAGCCCCGCGGGCAAAAATTCTGTAAGAATTGCAGTAAAATTAGGATGATATGTTAGATCTGTTTATGTTTGAGGAAAGAGGTAAAGTGAAATGTATTGTCAGAACTGCGGAAGTCAAGTTGACGAGGGGGAATTCTGCAAAAAGTGCGGCGCGTCTCTTACCGAGCCGTCAACGTGTCGGTTTTGTAAGAACTGCGGTTCTCCGCTTGAATACGGAAGCGACAGATGTCAGCAGTGCGGCGCCGAAGTGGAGAGTATGTACAGGCAGGAGGACGAAAATGTCAGGAGCCGCGGTATAGAACAGCAGTCCAAACAGGAGACGCCGAAGAAAAAACGAGGATGGATTATCGCTGTAATTGCGGCGGCAGTCGTTGTTGCGGTTATCGCGGTTGTTGTTTGTATGCGCATCGGTGTGGGACAAAATCAGACTGTAAAGTTTGCCGAAGCGCCTCCCGAAAACGTATACCATGCGGGTGACCCAATAAAAATAAGAACAAAAGCGTTCAGTACCGACCCGGCGGACGCCGACAGTGCGGTACTGAAGAAGCTCGAGGACTATGTCGGAGAAAAGCTTGAAATAGAGTGGGTAAACGATACGGCGTACGACAATTCCGTTGTTGAGACTATCGGCTCGGGAGATTACCCGCATGTAATGCTTGTGGGCAGCAAAAGCTCCGCATTTGTGCAGGCTGCGAGAAGCGACATGTTCTGGGATATATCGGAGGTCTTTGACAATCCCGAAAAATATCCGAACCTTACGCAGGCAAGAGAAGACGTAAACCACAACATTTCCGTTGACGGTAAGGTTTACGGCATATACCGAGCGAGAGAACTCGGACGCGCGGGCGTTTCAATAAGAAAGGACTGGCTTGACCGCCTTGGTCTGGGAATTCCCAAAACGATAGACGAGTTTTCGGAGGTGCTGCGGGCGTTTACGGAGGACGACCCCGACGGCAACGGACAAAATGACACATACGGCATGACGGTTACGTCGTACCTTTCGGGACCGCTCGACAACTTGGCTGTATGGGACGGCGCACCGAACGGCTGGGGCGTTGACGAGGAAACGGGCGAATTAAAGCCTTCGTTCATGTTTGACGAATATAAGGACACGCTTAAGCTTATGCGGGAGTGGTACAGCAAGGGTTATATAAATCAGGATATGAGCACCATGGCGACCGGCGACTGGAGCAATCCGTTCTTGGAGGGACATTCCGGCGTTATAATCGATGTTGCGGACAGGTCGAGAAGACTTGCTCAGAACATAGCGAGCGTCGATCCCACAGCGGTTGTGGACGTGTTCGGCTACGTGACAAAGAGTAACGGCTCAGAGCCGAGAACATACCCGACAAACGGTTACAACGGCTTTTACGTGTTCCCGAAATCAACAATAAAAACGCATGAGGATTTGGAGCGCATACTTACCGTAATGGATAAGCTTAACGACGAAACGGCGTCCGATCTTATGAACTACGGTATCGAGGGAGTACAGTACACCGTTGACGACAATAATTATGTGACGATAACCACCGACAGCGAGCTGCTCGGCGACCTGAACGACCTTAACCAGATTTCGATGGGAATTATCGCGTATCCAGACGGTTTAAAGACAAAGTACACTGTACCCGTCGCCGAAAAGGTTGACGCTGTTTACGAGGAGAACAGGCAGTACGCGATTAGCAACCCTGCCGAGCCGTATCTTTCGGAAACGTACACCAAAAACGGCCCGGTGCTTGACGATATAATAAATACAGCGAAGCTTAACTTTATCACCGGCAAAATTTCCGAGGAAGCTTTCGATCAGGAAATTGAACGGTGGAAACGCGAGGGCGGCGACAATTATATTAAGGAAATAAATGAAGATTACAATAAAGATATATCAGTTAAATAGGAGAGACGAACATGAAATGCAAAAACTGCGGAGCAGAGCTTGAGCCGGACAGCGCGTTTTGTACAACCTGCGGCAGCCCCGTCACAAACGATACATGCCCGCGCTGCGGGGAACCGTTGGAGGAGGGCAGCGTATTCTGCCAAAACTGCGGAGAGCCGATTGGCGGACATGAGCCGCCTGCGCGCAAAACGCAGAAATCCGGCGGCAAAGGACACGGAGCGCTGATAGGCGTGCTTTCGGGCGTGATAGTATTGCTGCTTGCCGTTGCCGCGGCGATCGTGCTGGACACAATGGGCATAATTGATATAGACAGCATTTTTAACGGTGGACAACAGTCAACGGAGGTGGCGGAGGCGTCACCCGAACCGACGGACATATACGACGGCGCAATAGTGCCTACAAATTCCGAAAAGCCCGTGTCAACGCCGAAAGCGGCTCCTAAAGCCACACCTGCTCCGAAAGCGACGCCTACGCCTGAGCCGGAGCATACATACAGAGTGGTAATAGACCACGTGACGTGGGACACGGCTCGTGACGCCGCGGTAAGAGCGGGCGGACACCTCGTGACCTTCAACAGCCGTGACGAGTTTGACAAGGTTGTGTCAATGCTTTCGGGTTATTCGTCGGTAAAAAATGTTTGGATAGGCGCCTGCGCTCCCGTGGGACTTAATTCCGCGTCGGCAGCGGCAAATTATTGGAACTCTCAGGACGCCTCATGGATAACGGGCGAACCGTTCACATTCGCGAAGTGGCGCAGCGGCGAGCCGAGCGGCTATGATGCGGGACTCGGAGCGGAGGAGCGTTACATTCAGATTTTCAGACCGAAGGCTGACGGCGGCGAGTGGTCGTACAACGACGCAGGCGACGATTTGAGCGAATATAAGCCCGACACGCTCGCGTATGTGATTGAATTTGAATAAATAAAAATAAAGCGCACGAATTTGTTTCGTGCGCTTGACTTTTTAAAATGAATGTGGTACAATACCGTAAGTGTCACGGACAGGTATCGAAGTGGTCATAACGGCCCTGACTCGAAATCAGGTAGTCCTCACGGGCTCGTGGGTTCGAATCCCACCCTGTCCGCCATGTACAAAAACCGCGTAAATGCTTAGGAAACAAGCGTTTATGCGGTTTTTGCTTGGTTTTAAGCGCCTGCAAATTATTACAAATTGTTGCAAATTATGGCATAAAATTGTTGTTCAAAGGTGTAAAAGTTAGTCAAATGTTAGTCAGATTTTCGGCTGTGTAGGCGTTCAGTTTATTCGCGGTATCGTGCATACGGTTAGCGCGGATATGCGTGTAAATGTTTTGTGTTACCGTTATATCGCTATGCCCCATTAAATGCTGCGCGTCCTTAACGTCTATGCCTGCCTCGAACAGGATAGTCGCGTATGTGTGGCGCAGCTGGTGAGCCGTAATATTTAACCCCGTTTCCTCGCGGTATCTGTTCCACCGTTTTTGGTATGAGCTATAAGACAGAGGGCGTGAGCCGTCAACGGAAAACAGGTAATCATTAGGCTTGCCTGACGGGATTTTATCCAATAACACATCGGGAATAATAACATCACGTATGCCGCTCTGGGTTTTCGTTGTCTTTAATTTCGGTTTATTTCCCTCATGGTACACCGATTTCGTCACATGGATTTCTCTGTTTATACGGTCAATGTCCTTGTGCTGCAAGGCGAGAGCCTCGCCGCAGCGTAACCCTGTATATAACAGGAAGTACGGCAAAAATCCGTAACGGCAATTTATACTGTCTATCACCGTCTTTACTTCGTCCTCTGTGAGCGCCTCACGCGGCGTAGACGGCTTGCCTTTCGGCGGGGTAATATACCGAGTAGCGTCAACCGTTACATAGCCTTTAATGTACGCGTATTTGAACACAAGACGTATTACCGATAACTGGTCTTTAATTGTCTTTGATGAATACCTTTGCGCCGCGAGTGTGTCAAGGTGACGCTCGATGTCAAGGGCCGTGATGTCTTTGATATACATTCCCTCAAAATTTTCGACAATATGCTTAAGGAAAATGCTGTACCTATGAGCCGTGGTGTATGCGATTTTCGGGTAATGTTCCTGTTCCCACTCGTCGGCTACGTCCTTAAACAGCTTACCCTTTTCTTCCTTTTCCTTGTAAGTTAAAAGCTGCTTGTTAAAATCCCGCTGCGCCTCGGCTTCGGTCGCCGCTCGACTGTAAAACGTGACGCGCTTGCCGTTGTATGTTATTACCTTACAATACCGTCCGTCCTTTCTTTTTTTCATAAAAATAACACCCCTTTACTTGATTTTTTCGGAGTGCTATGGTATAATTGATTTGTCATGGGAGCTATACCATAGCACCTATATAATTCCTCGACCGCTGCAACGGTCGGGGGATTTTTTATGAAATATATTGCGAAATGGTTTCCGCTAATTTCTTATTGTTGGGCGACTCCGTGAGAATATCCTCAAACGGTACTTTGTATTTTTGTTGTATAAAAATCATTTTCATAAAATCCCTTGCGTCTTTTTCAGGTAGTTTATCAATGGTTTTACATACATCGTCAATGCTCATACCGAGCATTTTTATGTACTTGTTTGCTGTAATCATGTAAATCTCCTTTCCCAATAAATAGTTAATCTATTCCAATAATTTCGACTTGCCTAACTCTGCGTATTCGGAGTCGGGGAACATCTCAACAAACCAATCATCTATGCCCTCAATCGGACTGCAATAGCGGCATACATCATAGCCTTGCGAAAGCGCGTCATACCTATGTATCAGTGTTTTGATTTTGCCCTTACCTTTCAGAGCCTTACATTTGCTCCTATGATAACAATGCCCGTGCTGTGTAACAAATACATTAAATTCCCTGCCCCAACCGTATACGCGGTTGAGTTTATAAGGCAGTCCTTCATCATCAATACCGTACCTTTCGGGGATTTCAGGTGTAGGCGACGGAGGCGGCAAGGGCAGCGGTTTGGGTGGTACAATAGGATCGACAGTTTTTTTCTTCTTCCGTATTTTCGACACTACAGCAACGCCTATTGCGGTAAATAACGCTGCGGGAATAACAATGAACGACTTATCTGTGTTATTTTTCGCAGCTGCGTTATTATTGTGCTGCGCGGCGGTAAGCGGTGAGGTGGTAGGCGACGGCGTTTCCTGTACGGAAGCTATCGGCGGCGACAACGGATCGGGCGTTTCAAGGTGCAGCTCCGGCTTCGGCGTCACGGTTGACGTGGAAGAATTACCCGACGTGTGAACTGTTTGATCGTCAAAGTCGTACAGGCATACGCCGTCTATGTGTTCATGCGCGGGGTAGCCGTGGTGATAGTGATATTCGCCTGTTTCATTGTCATAGTGACCGCCGTATGCGTCGGTTCTGCCCGCGTGCGCGTAAGCAGTTGCGGCGCACATCATATACAGAAAAAGAAATATCAGTATCTTTTTCATCCTTTGATTTATATTATTCTTTGTTTTCTTCATCGGCGTTTTCTTTCGGGATATGCTTTGCAAACAAGATAATTCTTATATATCCATATATTAAGACAACGGCGTTTAGATAGCATAGGGCAATAGCGACAGTCCATTTGGGTGATAAATTAAATATCTTTGCAACAATATATGATATAACGCTTACCGAAATATAGGGAATAAGCGATTTATAATGACCTTTCAATACCTCGATGAACAGTTGGATCATTAAAAGGTTGAAGAATATAATTACCAATATTTTATTATCACAGTAATACCCTACAAAGCCTAATACAGTAGATATAATATCCAAAAGCATTAGTAGCACAAACCATTCCCCTCTCATTCGTTATTTCCCAAAATCCACGTATATTACATTTCCTACCGTTTTTACTATCCGATTTTTTTCTCTCGGTAAATGATACTTTTATATTTGTCGGCTTTCAACATCTGTTTCATCTCGCCACGTATCTCGGCTTTGTCCTCTTTATCAAGGTTAGAATACAATTCGAGTATTACATAATCATCATCTTCAAGGTATCTATCAAGTTTTTTAATAAAATCATTTGATAAATCATACGGTATAATTGTTTTTTCGATTAAATTTTTCGGTACTCGTAGGGCGTCGGCTATTTTCTCTACTTCTTCTGCTGTCGGTTCGACTTCCGAAAACTCTATCTTTTTAATTCTTTCTTGTGATATACCTGTCAGCACAGCAATATCATAGGCTTTAGCATCGCGGCAATACCTTAAAAATTGTATAGTCTTTCCGGGGCAACCAAGATCCATACCTCTAAATCGTTCTTCTTGAGGTGTATTTTCAACCATTTCATCAAAAGAAATTTGAAAGAGTCTTGCAAAGTTGCAAACAACACTATACATAGGTTCCTGCAGTCCGTTTTCATATCTGCTTATTGTGCTTTTGTTTAGTCGTGCATTAAATTTTTTATTGTATAGTTCAACAAGCTCATCCATAGAGTAATCATTGCTTTCACGCAACATTCGCAACTTATTTCCAAACATTATTATCACCTCCGCAACAAGATAATAACACAATAAACATAAATATGTCAATAGAAATAATAAAAATTTTTACAAAAAATCAAAAAAAGTTATTGACAAAGCAACAAAGGTATGCTATAGTAATGTTATCGAATAAGCAACAAACATAACGGAACAGTAGAAAAGAGGTGAGAACAGTGGTTGATGAAAATTACTCGATGGAGGGAAAGATAAACGATGCTTATATGGCAGCCACGAGCGCGATAACACTATCCTCAGGAGCATCGGAAGCAGTACGTCGTATGGTGATTGCGCTTGTTGTTATGGGCGTCCTTCATCTGGCAGAAATTACTGTCATCATATTATTACTATTACTTACAAAATGCGCTTGACAGCCGCACACGATACCGTCTAATGCTAATTTAGGCGAAAGCATATAGCTATAACAGACACGATAATAGCAATAACGGACAAGGCACTTGATGAAATCAGCGGAAGCCAAAAGGCAAGCCTTTCTTTTCTAAGCTGATGAAAATAGTCGTAGCCTTTAGGCAGTATAACAATCGAATATATGAATGTATCATATTTCGCATTGCTGTTAAATTCGACTTTTATTAAGCCCTTGCCTTGTAAAATAAGGAGTATGTTTTTAAAGTTATCAACAGAAAAAACAGAAGTGAACTTCTTTTCAAAATCTATGGGGACAAACAGGTCAAAGCCGTGTTCTCTTTTAGGATTTTCAAGGATATATCTCAATACTTTATGTTGATTTCTGAGGGAAGTTTCCTTGTTTACAGATTTATTGTTCATTACAATCATCTCCACGGTGATTATAACATAGGCACATAAATTTTTCAAGAGAGGAGGCGGGCAACGTGGCTAAAAGAAAGGTACATATGCCGTACAACAGATTTAAGGTATGGTTAAAAGATAACGGATTGACGTATGCCGCAATATCGGAACTGCTTGGAATTACACCTACGAGCGTCATGTTAAAGATTAACGGGCAATCGGATTTTTTGTTGTCAGAAGTCCAGTTAATTAAATCTACATACAACATAAGCGACGATATTTTTTTTGTTCGAGATGTTGCGTAAACGCAACAAAAGACAGACGCGGCATAAGGGAAACAAACGGCTATTCCCGTATTGTTTGAGCCGCAGAATATCACAGGGGAGAGGCAGCCACTCTCTCCCGTATGATACAAGTTTGTTTACCAATATGCGCAGGTTGGCTAAGTCTGCGCATCTCCGACACTTAACGCCGTGACTTCTCGGCGTACTGTTTCAACCCGTAGCTGTCGGAGCTTGGGAGCCGGTACGGAATTACTACTCCGGCGGATAGTGGTGTTTATCCGATTTTTGCGTAGATTTAACCGCAACTTCCGAGCATTGGAGCGGGGTAATACAAAAATTTGGTCATAGAAAGACCTCCTTTTAGTGTATTAACCCATATAGGGTAGGTATATTGTATCATACTTCTGCGGTTTTAACAATACGGGAATGAAGGAAAAGGGAAGGGAGTGAGAGCATGGATTATACAGTAAACTCAACAAAAATGTATAGGAGATATGCGGCGGCGTGTGATGAAGTCGATGAAATTACGAATTTGATTACTGACATTTTAATTTATAAGGGGTGAATAATCATGGCGAGAGAAAAACCGTCATACCGTGACAATCTGGAGCGCATTACGGCGCGGTTTCCCGACAAGGAAATGCTGACAATCACGGACGTATGCACGTTCTGCGGGCTGGACGGCAGAACGGCAAAAAAGTTGTTTGAGTTTAATCACAATTATATCTCGGTCGCGAAATTGGCGCGGCAGATGAGTTGAATGGAAGGAGTAATTACTATGGATATGGCGTCATTGGTGGTTATATGCGCGATTGCGTTTGCGGCGGGTATGGTATTCGCGGCGGCGTTAATACGACAGCAGCAAAACAGGACACGCAAGAGGCGGCAAGCGTTTATAAAATCGCGTGACGGACAGTCGGCGGCTCTGCGCGACCTGGCGCGAGCGCTGGAACGGTTCGCGAGTGCGGCGGAAAACGGCCGCGGATATACAATCTACAAGGGCAACAGCAATTCGATGTCGGACGGTGACTTTATAAACCAACTCAGAAAGGATTTGAGTTTAAATGAGCGATTTTGACGCAAAGCGGCGGATAAAGGGTACGGCGCATACACAGACGCCGCGCCGCCCGATAAAGTTTTTGGACTATAAATGTGTAAAATGCGGATATGATTACATGGTAGACGAGCGGTGTATAAGCGAGCCGGGCGCAATGACAAATGAAGGGTATGTATGTCCCAACTGCCGCAAAAATGCAATAACCCCGCCTCCGAAGCCGACACCGCCGCCGAAAGGGGTACAAATGCGGATTGACGACATTATGAAAGGAGCGGTGGGAAGATGACAGCGAGTAGTTTATATAAAATTATGGACAGCTTTTCATTGTATGACGGTACGGCACGTTTTACGGTCGACGGGAAGGAAGTCGAAGGCGTGACGTTGGAGTTTGTCGCTGACGGTGACGACTATCGTGTGACTGTTCTGAATATACGCAGCGCAACAATAGGTGGGGTACACGCGGCATGAAGTACATAGATTTTCTGAAGCAGAAAATAGACATCGCGCCGAAAACAGGTCTTGAAATCAGCCCCGACGAGGTAAATCCCATATTAAAACCGCATCAGCGCGACGCGGTTATGTGGGCGGTTCGCGGCGGTCGGCGGGCATTGTTTGAGAGTTTTGGTCTGGGTAAAACCATACAGGCTCTCGAATGGTGCAACATCATCACGCGTAAAACGAACGGACGTGCGCTTATCGTTTTGCCACTCGGCGTGAAACAAGAATTTAAGCGCGACGCGGTGGAACTGCTCGGACTGGACGAACCCGAATATGTCCGAAACATGACAGAGGTAAAAGCGTCGTCGCGCCGTATACTCTTAACGAATTATGAGCGCGTCCGCGACGGCGATATTGACCCGAAATACTTTACGGCAACATCACTCGACGAGGCGGCTGTGCTGCGTTCATTCGGAAGCAAGACGTATCAAACATTCCTTGATAAATTCAAGGGTGTACCGTATAAACTGGTAAATACGGCTACTCCGTCGCCGAATAAGTACAAAGAGCTTATTCATTACGCGGGGTATCTTGAAATCATGGACACGGGACAGGCATTGACGCGGTTCTTCAAGCGCGACAGCACAAAGGCGAACAATCTGACTTTATATCCGGAGCGCGAGGATGAATTTTGGATGTGGTTGTCGTCCTGGGCGTTGTTTATCACAAAGCCGTCGGATTTAGGGTATGACGATACGGGTTACGACCTGCCGCCTATGGACGTGAGATACCACTGTTTACAAGATAGCGGCATTACCGCTAACCGCGACGGACAATTTGAAATTACGCGGGATCTCGCGCTGTCGCTGTCGGAGTGTGCGCACGAGAAACGGCGGAGCATGGACACACGGATACGGAAAGCGAAAGAGATTATCGACAGTGAGCCGGACAGCAGCTTTATTATCTGGCACGACCTTGAGGATGAGCGCAAGGCATTGAAAAAAGCCATACCCGATATTGTGGACATATATGGAAGTCAGGATTACGATATCCGCGAGCGGCGTGTTGTGGATTTCCAAAACGGGAAAATCCGCTTGTTTGCAACAAAAAAAGAATTATCCGGAAGCGGCTGTAATTTTCAGAGGTATTGCCACAGGGCGATATTTCTCGGTATAGATTATGAGTTTAACGACTTTATCCAGGCAATACACAGAATATACCGTTTCTTACAGACGGAAACGGTTATTATCGACATCATCTACACCGAGAATGAGCAGGGCATACTCGATACGCTCAAAAAGAAATGGCGGCAGCATGACAGGCTGACGGCAAAGATGACTGACATAATAAAAAAATACGGACTGTCGAACGCGGGAGCGGAGGAATTGAAACGAAAGTTAGGTGTTGACAGAGTGGAAGTAAAAGGAACGCATTATACGGCCATATTAAACGACTGCGTTGAGGAAACGACGCGCATGGCGGATAACAGTATTGATTTGATACATACGTCTATACCGTTTTCAAATCATTACGAATACAGCGCGAACTACAACGATTTCGGGCATAACGCGACTACGACGAAATTCTTTGAGCAGATGGACTATCTCACGCCGGAGCTTTTGCGCATTTTGAAACCCGGCAGGGTTGCGGCGATACACGTTAAAGATCGCGTTCTGTTCGGGAACGCCACAGGTACAGGTATGCCGACGATGGAGCCGTTTCACGCGCAGTGCATACAGCACTATATGAAACACGGATTTATGTATTTCGGCATGATAACGGTTGTAACCGACGTTGTGCGGGAAAACAATCAGACATATCGGCTCGGCTGGACGGAGCAATGCAAGGACGGCTCAAAGATGGGAGTCGGCTGTCCGGAATATATATTGCTGTTCCGCAAGCTGCCGACGGATACCTCGAAAGCATATGCGGACGAGCCTGTTGTAAAGAGCAAGGACGAATATACGCGCGGTCGATGGCAGCTTGACGCGCACGGATTTTGGCGGTCGAGTGGCGACAGACTTATCACAAAAGACGAACTGCTTAAAACAGACCCCGGCACATTAAGAAAGCTGTATAACCGATATAGCCGCGAAAACGTATACGACTACGACAAGCACGTCGAATTGGCTGACGCGCTCGACGCAAAGGGCAAACTGCCGGCGACGTTTATGGTAATCGATCCCGCGTCATGGAGCGACGAGGTTTGGGACGACATAAACCGTATGAAAACGCTTAACACAAATCAGAGCCGCCGCAAGGCAACCATGCACGTATGCCCGCTGCAGATTGATATTGTTGAGCGTATCATAAACCGCTACAGCAACGAGGGCGATACGGTGTTCGACCCGTTTGCGGGATTGTTTACAGTGCCGTATATAGCGGTCAAAATGGGGCGGTACGGTATCGGAACTGAATTGAACGAGGATTATTTTCGTGACGGAGTCGGTTATTTGAAATCGACGGAAGAAACAACGGAGCAGCTGACGCTGTTTGATTTACTGGAAAGCGAGGCGGAAAAATGAAACGGTCAAGTGAAAATACGGTCGGTTTGCGCATCCTCGAACTGCGCAGAAAACACCGAATGTCGCAAGGAAAATTTGCAGAATGTATATTTTCGTCACCTTCGGCTGTAGGACAGTGGGAGCGTGGTATGCGTTTTCCACCGTGCGAGACTATTATATTGATTTGCAATACATTTAACGTGTCAGCCGATTGGTTACTGGGTATAAAGTGGAACGGAGTGGGAAAAGGAGGCGCGGCATGAAGATAGAGCAGATTTTACCCGTTATTTTAATAATCATCGACGCCGCCTCGGTGGTGCCGTATGCGGTCAAGGGCAATATCGGACAGGCTGTCTATTGGGCGGCAGCGGCGGTGCTGAATATAGCGGTTACGTTTATGATGCAAAAATAAAAAAGGATTGAACGGAGAATGAATAAAGCACAAATCAGTTTAATGGACGAAATCACAGTTGATGGATTTTGCGGCGGCGGAGGGTGGTCTACGGGGTTTGAACTGGCAATAGGCAGACCGGTTGACATAGGTATAAACCACGACGCGGACGCTATCGCCATGCACAAGCGCAATCACCCGTTTACAAAACACTACAACGAAAACATTTTCGAGGTAGATCCCTACGAGGCAACGAAGGGGCGCGATGTGGGTTGGGCGCACTTTTCGCCGGACTGCACGCACTTTTCCCGTGCAAAAGGCGGTACGCCGGTCAAGAAATCTATCCGCGGCTTGGCGTGGGTTGTTACAAAATGGGCGGGAACGGTTCACCCACGCATAATATCAATGGAAAATGTGCCGGAGTTTATGACATGGGGCGCGTTATGCGCCCGGCGCGATAAAAACGGACGGATTTATAAAACGGACGGTACGCTTGCGGCAAAAGGCGAATACGTACCGTACAGCGAGCAGCAGCTTGTACCCGATAAGAAGAAATCGGGGCAAACGTTTAAGCGGTTTATATCGGTTATGCGGTCGCTCGGATATGAGTGTAAGTGGAAGGTATTAACTGCGTCGGACTACGGCGCACCGACGATACGGAAACGGCTGTTTATTCTGTTTCGTAACGACGGCAAACCGATAGTGTTTCCGACGCCGACACACGGCGATCCGAACAGTGCGGCGGTAAAAAGCGGCAAGCTGAAACCGTGGCACACGGCGGCGGAATGTATCGACTGGTCTATACCTTGTCCGTCGATATTTGAACGTAACAAGCCGCTTGCGGAAAACACGTTAAAGCGGATAGCGAAAGGTATTCGGCGGTTTGTTATTGACAATCCCACGCCGTTTATAGTGCAGGTCAATCACGGCGGCGAAGATTTTCGCGGTCAAAGCATAGACGAGCCTATGCCGACAATAACGGCAAAACACGGTTTTGGTGTTGTTGCCCCGACAATAATGTGCAATAACACAAACAATGTCGGTGCGGACATAGCCGCGCCGATACCTACCATAACCACAGGTAACAGGAATTATCTTGTGTCGCCGACGCTGATACAGTATCACGGCGAACAGTCGGAGCGGGAAACACGCGGGCAAGCGTTAAGTCAGCCGTTACAGACGGTTGACACGGCGAACAGGTACGGACTTGTGGCGGCGTTTATATCAAAATATTTCGGCGGCGGATATAACGGCGCGGGTGCTGCCGTCGAAAATCCACTGCCTACCGTAACGGCAACAGATCACAACGCGATTGCGGCGGTACATATAATGCAGATGAATAATCACTGTATCGGGCAATCGGTGGACACGCCGATTAACACAATTACGTGCGGCGGCGGACATTTCGCGGAGGTACAGGCGTTTCTTGTTAAATATTTCAGCACAGGAACGGCAAAAAGCGTGAACGAGCCGCTCGGCACAATCACAACAAAAGATCGTTTTGGGTTGGTGACGGTGCAAGGTGAAAAGTACGCCATTGTTGATATTGGAATGCGAATGTTGACGCCGCGCGAATTATATAACGCACAAGGTTTCCCGCCCGACTATGAGATTGAAACGGATTGCTACGGCAAGGCATATCCGAAAACAAAACAGGTTGCGCGGTGTGGTAACAGCGTACCCCCGCCGTTTGCGACGGCGATTGTACGGGCAAATGCGCCGGAGTGGTGCGGCAAGAAAATACGAACGATGAAAGAATTTAACCGCATGATTGCGGTATAGGAGGCGAGAAAGTGAAAACAGTAAAAGAAAAAATGGCGGTTGTTGATGAATTTAACAGATTGATGTTAGAAATGCAACCTCTAACAAAAAAAGCGGTTGAGGGCGACGATGACGATAAATTAACCACAGCATACGCAATGAACGTAAAGATATGCAGACCTGTTTTGCAAATGTATATAGAAGAAATACAAAATGCGGTAAATCCCGTAAACAGTAACACAGCATTTATCGTTGTTGCCGCGTTGGAAATCATTACGGACGGGATAAAACGGTTGGGCGAGGTTGACGATGGGTTGGTGGACGCGCTGCGCTTTGGCATCGGCGTGGACACAACAAAAATATCTGCTCCGAAAGAATTTTGGCGGGAGGTAGAAACATGATATTATCAAAAATGTTGAAACAATGCAAGAAAAACAAACATATACAAATATTCACTTACGGTGATTATGGTTATTTATCCGACGGCAGTGTTGCGGGAGTTATCGACGCTGATGTTGACGACTGGACGGCGGAGGACTGTGCGGCGGCAATCGGTATCAGCGACGATGAACGTGACAAATACATATTCCCGCCCGCCGCGTTTCCAAATGTAACAGAACTTGAAGACGCTGTACCGATGGAATTTTCTATCGAATTGCCGAGTGGGACGGTTATCCAGCCGTTTATGCTTGTTGATAAGCGTGTTTTCTTCGTGCAATCGGGACTGCTCAATATTTTTGACGGCGTTAAGAATAAACGATATTTCTTCGCAAATGATATGTTGGTTATTATGCGTGACGTATTTACGGTTGGATTTATTAACCCTATGCGCGTCAATCTGAATAAACTGTCAGCGTATGCCGCTGATCTGCTTACAGGGTTGAACGCCTCGGAAGAGGCTGCGTTTTTTGACGCGGGCGGACAAATGGAAATTAAAGAGCCTGTCGAGGCGGAAAGCGAGGGTGCGGAATAATGGCGAATAAAAAATATGTGATTATGCGGCGGCAATCTCCCCACACGCGGAACACCGTATGTCCGACAGTTGCGGCAGACGATAACAGGGCAATAAAATCCTATCAAAAACGCGGTTATAAAATCATCGGGCGTATGAGCTGCAACGAGGGATTTATACCGGATTATGTGGTAACGGACGTTATACATAAACGAAAGGAAGAGACGAAATGAAAACAAAAAAATATATAAAAAAGCCGGTAGTGATAGAGGCGTACCAAACCGACAAAGAAGTGATAATCCACACATTGGAGGGAGACATGAAGGCTGATGTCGGCGACTACATCATAACGGGTGTGCGCGGTGAGCAATATCCGTGTAAGCCGGATATATTCAAGGAAACATACACCGAGGTTAAGATGACGAGAAAGGGTAAAGAGCATGAAAAACATTGATGTGGTATGCACGATAAAAGAGCGGTCGGGCGCGGGAGGAGATCCTATCCGCGTTAAGAACGACATAAACAATGACAGTGTGGTTATCATCGAAGCGGGCGGCAAGGAGTACAAGGTTGACGGTGAGGAGCTTAAAATGGCGGTCAACAAATGTATGCGCTGGAACTAAGGCGGTGAGCGGAAATGCAAAAACGGAAATTGACGCGGCAACAGAAAATATTTGTTGCATCGCACGGCTTAAAGCCCGAAAACTGGTACATAGCCAAAGAAACGGATGAGTATTATCAGCTCGTCAGCAAGCTCGGCGTGAGGCGGCTGTTATGGAAGGACAAGCAGTAATGGACGCCCGCCGCATAGCGGAATTGAAACAGGCTGCTAATCGACTGTCGGATCTGTTTATAGACGACGTTGACAAATACACCGCAGAATGTGAAACGCTATACAGCGGCGGAAAGTACAGCGAAGAGGAATATTCCATTATAATACGCCTATGTGATGTATACATCGCAGTAAAAAAGGGCGCCATGAGCCGAGAAGAGGCGGTCGAAAAGCAGCGCGAGTTACTGCGAGGCGAGTGAGTTTCTACTATATAATACAGGGTTTAAAAAATGCGGCGGAACGCGCCGCTTTAAACCTTGTTTTGTAGGCTAAAATTATAGACACTTTATGAAAGG
This sequence comes from uncultured Clostridia bacterium, assembly GCA_947626045.1. Lineage (GTDB taxonomy): Bacteria > Bacillota > Clostridia > UBA1381 > UBA1381 > Hominilimicola. The sequence continues at coordinate 18,022 of CANQQS010000053.1, forward strand.
AAGGAGAGGGAAAAATGGTTGTGCTGTATCAACGTATACCAACAAAACATCGGGAGTTTGTTTACCGTACAAAATGTTTTTATTATAATCCCTCAAATTCCAAAAAAAAGAGGGGAGTCCGTTTATGCGCGACGGGCGAGGGAAAGAAAAAGAGGAATGCGAGACAGGCATATTTGAAAATCAAGCATGACTGCTATGAAAATTTTGATTTGGGCGATTACTGGGTAACGCTGACATATAAAACATGGTTAGAGGTGCAAGAGGCGGAGAAAAGATTAAGCCGCGTGTTAAGCAAAATGCAAAAGCGGCTGAAAAGGAAGAATATACCGTTTGTATGGTATAGGGTGACAGAGGCGAGTGACAAACAACGAGTGCATCATCATCTGCTTATCCGCAACACAAGCCCCGAGATTATATCAATGCTGTTTGAGTATTGGGATGAATACGGAAAAGTAAAAGACGTGTCGAAGATAAAGGACATGGAGAGCGGCAAACTGATTAAATATTTTCTCGACGGCGGCAAGCATAAGGATCTGACATATCAGAAATTCGGTCACAGCAGGAATTTACGTAAGCCGAAGGTTATAAAGCGCGTCGTGCCGATGAGCGCGATACGTGAGAACCCGAAACCGCCGAAATGCGATGAATACGGATACAGGTATGAGATTGCGAAGGGAACGCTGTTTACCGGTTTTCCCGATTTGGACGGATTTACATATCAGGAATACGAATTGATTAAAGTGAAAGAGACTCCGCCGGGCGGCGAAGATTAAATATATTTTTTTGAGGTGCGCGGTGCGTGCCGTAATTTGCGTAGAGGAATAATCAAAAAGGAGTGCGGAAATGACTAAAAAGGAATTGGAGCAGTATCGCTCTGTGGTCGCGGAGATACGCGAGACGGAAGAACAAATCAAAGAAAATACGGTTACGGACACCGTGAGCGG
>CANQQS010000054.1 GCA_947626045.1 uncultured Clostridia bacterium
TCACAGCTTGGGATAACAGACGTATGGGATGACATTGATTTTTATACAGAAAAAAGATACCATCCTACGCAAAAACCGCAAAAAGCATTGGAAAACAATGGATAAAATGGTAGAGGTCGCGCGTAAAGGCTATGAACTCAGACATGATAAAGCACTCAAATACATACAAGATGACTTCAACATTCGCAAGTTGAGCTACCCTGACAGCGCAGTTATAGTAATCAATGACCCACTTGCGTCCGGGCAGACATCAACTGAAGCAGAAGTCATTAAGTTGATGAGCTTGTACACTGTACAAACAAATGACGAGGTAAAAGACAAGACATTTGAGGACTTTCAGCGTTGGCTCGGATATAAGAGTCTTATAGGAGATTTCGACTTTCTTCGTGAGGCGGACACTGAACATTATCCTGACTGGAGTGTGGCTCCTGAGAAATGGAAAGGTGAGATGCTTCCTCAAAAACAGATGGATGAAGCAATAAAAGCACAAAAAGAAGGAACATTTAATTGGGATGACTATAAGGACTACTACACTTCAGCACTAAGTGAACTGTTGTATATTGAACCTGAAGTAACAGAAACAAAGGCGACGTATACGTATACAAATAGTGATGGTTCCGTGGACGAGGAAACAATTTATTATCTTGGATATACTCTAAAGGCAAGAACTGTAGACGAAATATGCGAGGAAGTAGTTAAATTTGATGAGGCTATCCCGGCAGACGGAAGCACAACAGGCGACTATAACCCTTCGTATAGAAAGGAATATTTCAAAGAGTTAGTCGGCTCAGGCTTAAATGAAGGCGTTGCCTTAAAGTATTTCGGCTATAGCGGACATTCAGGAGCCTATCAAAGCGGTGGTGTAGGCGGCTCAAATATTGTGGCTATGGCAATGAGCCAAATCGGTGAAAAAGAAATAGGTACAACAAATAATGTCAAATATAATACATGGTTCTATGGACATGAAGTAAACGGTGCAAGCCAATATCCGTGGTGTGCTGTGTTTGTGTCATGGTGTGCGAACCAATGCGGCATCGGACCGGACGTTATACCTAAGACGGCATGGTGCGGTGATTATGAAAAATGTGGTACAACCTACACAATGTCCCAATTCCAAAGCGGCGAATATGTCCCCGCACCGGGCGACCTTGTAATACGCGGCGGTAACGCTCATGTAGGAATTGTAGAGAAATATGAGGGCGGTCAACTTTACACAATAGAGGGAAACAGCGGTCCGGGTGTTAGTGATGTGGACAATGACGGCGGATGTGTCGGTGAACACATTTACAGTGATGTTGCCGGTTCATGGTATTCGAACGGATATTTCTGTAGACCTAATTATCCTGTCAGTGCCGGTATGGGTTCATATCCTACAGCACAAAAATTCGCTCTCAGCGAAAGCCAAATACGTGATTTGGCAGGATTGGCAGTAGGAGAAGCAGGAACAAACGTTGAAGGTGCATCTGCCGTTATTTCACACATAAAATGGGGCGATAATGCCAATACTACGTGTAGTAACGATGGCAAAGGTTCATTAGGTATTTTCAGTGAATGGATAGCATCAAGTATGGATTCTGACAGTCCGGCTCGACTGGCTCGTGAGATTGCTAATATGCCGGAAAAATCCAACAGTGAAATTATCCGTGCAGTTTTCAAACACGCCGAAGATTATTCTGACGACATAGACGAGCTTGACTTCTATATGACACTCACTGACTGCGGCTTTACGGTAGAGGATGTTCGCAAGTGTATTGATGATGAGACGGCAAATCACATGCAGCAGTTCTGTGAAGAACACGGGTTGATTTAGCAGGAAGGAGTAAAATTCAATAATTACTGTCATGGAGTGGTTTAGTAAAGACTACTCCATATTTTTTTATCTTAAAGGAGGAATATATATGAGCAAAACCATTAGGAGTTTTGAAATCTACGAAAATCCTGAAATCGGTACAATTCGTGAGCTTATTTTTACCGACAATTCAGTATGGTACGTTGTAAACGATATTGCAAAGATATTAGGTTACACACGTGCCGGTATTACAAGCAAGCTCAAAGATGTTAAAAAGGAATATGCGGTTATTCCGAACGTGGGACGTGAAATGCTTATCGTTGACAGAGAGACGTTTAAGCAAATTCTGTCATCCACTAAGCTGACAAGAGCCAAAACAAACAAAATAACCGCATGGCTTCGTTCAAAGACGCATTTTATCGAAGACGTTAAGAGAAAGGAACCGGCAATCAAGAAAGCACCTGATGTATCGCCCGACAATGATACAGCGGTGGCTTCCTCAGACAGCCTGAAAGATTCTGCCATAGTTAATGATGAGGATGACAAGAAAAATAACGTTCCGCATATTACGCCTGTTAATATACAACCGGTGAATGCAGCTGACATTCCCGCTGATGCCGAGGACGCGTTTATAGACGAATATCTGCCATTTGCCGACGATTCGACACGCGTATTTGTAAAGTCAATGCTATTGACAATACGCAGCTTGAACAGCACAATAAGTCAGGGAAAGAAGACAATATCACTTCTCAATCACGAAAAAGAAGTTTTGGCGAAGGCTAATAAGATTTTAGCCTTAGAACCTGACGATAACGCTGATAAATCGCTTATACTGTCACTGCTTAAAAGATTTTCCGTATCAGCAACAAACGGCGATATGATAGAAGCATGGGATAGCTACAAGCGTGAACTGGTATACAGTTATGGCATAAACATTGACGAGAGAAGAAAAAATCATATCAATAACAAAGGTTATAGTTCAAAAATAACCTTGATAGATATGATTACCGATTCGGAAATTCCTGCGGCTCTTAGCTGTATTTTGTGTATGTGCCGTAAGAACGGTGTATATACAGATGACTTGCTTGGTGCAGCCGCATAAAGAAGCTTTACAGATTTACAAGGTAGGGAGTTGAACAGCCCTACCTTGTGAGTGTTTTTTAAGGAGGATAAAAAATGGAACAGGTCAGAATAATGACAAGTCCCGATTTTGGAGAGATAAAAATGATAGAACGCAGAGGCGAACCGTACTTCTGCGTGATAGATATTCTTCATGCCATAGGGAAAAACGACATGTCGTATGTCTTACCCAAAATCGGTAGATATAACATAGCAAGGGCAAACGTCCAATGTGATGACAAAGTGAAGTCATATATATTTGCAAACGAAATAGGTATCCGTATACTTTTGAAAGTCGTATCATATTACGAGAACAACAGAATAAGGAACTTCAAAGCATGGTTCATTGATGAATTACCGTATGTTTACGCGCAAGAGAGTGAGTGGGATGATATAGTAGCGCAAACTACCGTCCCCATACTTCAAAATATGTCAGAATGTGTCGATAAAGATGAGCTTTTCTTAGATACATACTTGTCATATTGCGACGACGATGTGCGGGAACAGGTCAAACAGAATCTCTCTGCAATTCACTGTCTGAATAAAGACGCGGTAACAAACAAACAAGAGCATAATTGCTCTGCTTCGTGTGACGTGCTTGTAATGAACGCGCTTTTAAGAAGGTATGCCAATCAGTCAGCTTGCAATAATGACTGCACAAGAGCATTGGGAGAGTTTAAGCGTGAGTTAAAGTATAACCGTGGCATAGACTTGAATAGGCGAAAAGCAGAAACAAACGAAAAGATAGATAAGTCCGCATTGGATTTTCTATTCGAGAAGGAATACCCATCTGCAATCGCTACATTGGCTGCTATGTGTCATAGGAATAATGTCAACATAAACGATATTCTGTCACGCCGCGACCAAACAAATTTGATTGCGGTATGATAAGCATTATGGTTTGGCGGGAATTACCTCGCTTTTAGAGAGATAATTTTCGCCGAAACTATTGCAAAAGCAAAAGAATTGTATTATAATACAAAGGAGGAGAAAAGTTTATGGACGAAAAGACAAACTTGGCAAACTCAATAGATGTGTCTGACGGGTTCACCCAGATAGACAGAGCCGCAAAACGTGTTTTAGCCGACAAAACGGTATTGGCTCATATCTTACGCGGCTGTGTATCTGAGTACAAAGATTGCACTATTGAGGAAATAATCGGCTATATCGAGGATGAGCCGGGTATTGGTGACGTAGGAGTACATACCGATACATCAAACATATACGGCTTATCTAACGAAGACAAGACCATTACAGAGGGGACAATAATTTATGACGTGCGTTTCAAAGCTAAAGCTCCAAGTGGAAATGGTTATATAGAACTGATTATAAACGTCGAAGCACAAAAGAAAAGCAATCCCGGGTATTCTTTGGTAAAGCGTGGCATATACTACTGTTGTCGGCTAATTTCCGCCCAAAAGGGTACAGAGTTCGAGCATTCAGATTACGACGAAATAAAAAAAGTCTATTCAATCTGGATTTGTATGAACTCGACAAAAGAGGAAATGAACACGGTAACACACTATTATATCAAAGGTGAGGATTCAACGGGAGTGTTAAAGGAAAATCCTCAAAATTACGACTTGTTACATCTCGTTATGATACGTTTAGGTGATGACGAGAAGGCAAAGGATAAGATGCTGCGGTTCTTGGATGTGCTGTTTTCGATAGAGATAGAACATGATAAGAAAAAGCAAATTCTTAACAAGGATTTCGGCGTAAAAATGTCACCCAGTCTTGAAAAGGAGGCGAACGTTATGTGCAACATAGGTGAAGGATATTACGAAAAAGGTCTCGAAAAAGGAGAGGCACAGGGAAGACAGGCTGAAAAAATTTCCATGATAAAAAATGCAAAAGCTAAAGGATATTCTTATAATGATATTGCAGAAATTGTCAGCCTCCCTGTTGAGGAAGTTGAAAAATTGGCAACAGTAAATGTATAACTAAACAATGAAAAGAAGGTCATCTGACCTTCTTTTTTTATGTGTATAGGGGTTTGACATAGTGAGATTTTATGGTATAATGTAGTTATAAAAGGAGTGATTGACATGTGTGATATAATGGAACGTCTCATGCAAGAAAGCATAGAGCAAGATAAAATTGAAACAATTAAAAATGCACTTGCAGAAAAGCTCCCATATGATATGATTGCAAAAATTGTTAAACTCCCTGTGGAGGAAGTTAAGAAACTTGCAAACACGTAATGAGGAGTGATTGACATGTGCAACGTAAGCGAAGGAGTATATGAAAAGGGCGTTGAAAAAGGAGAGCAAGCCACAAATATCAAAACCATAAAAAATGCTCTTGCTGAAGGTATAAGCTTTGAAGTTATATCGCGCCTTGTAAACCTCCCCGTAGAGGAAGTCAAGGAGTTGGCAAAAGCATAATTATTAAAAAGGAAAGAAGGTCTTTCGACCTTCTTTTTTTTCGTGTTTTTTGCTTTTGTGGGAAATTTTTTGAAAAGGCAACCCCGACCTTGTTTGTGCTATTCTTACAAACCTTCCTTTTCCAAAAGCACCTTTCGCGCTTGTGTTGCCGTGCGGATGACCTCCCCAAGCTCCTCAAAAGAAAGCGAGTCAAAAACATTTGCGGCAAGTTTGCCATCCTTAAAAGAGAGCATGACATCTTTGCCGAGGGGCGTTCCTAAAAACTCCGCGACCTGCGCATCGGTATACATTCGTTTGCCACCGGGCGTCTTATGATGTGGTAACAGTTTGCCAGACCTCTCCCAGTTCTTCAAAGAATACACCGAAACACCTATTTTTTTTGCAAATTCCGTAGCCGAATAAAACATTTTATATCTCTCCTTTATTCAAATTCCTTATTTTAATAAAGACATTATATCATAAAAATATAAATTTGTCAAGAAAAATATGTAAAATAATCAAAAAACCTCTTGACAAATCGCCCAAAATGTGGTATAATAGGGGTACAAAAAGAAAAGGAATAAGGACTCATAGAAAGGAATGATTAAAATGAAAAAGATGATTAAGAGAGTAGCTGCTTTAGTAATGGTAGCAGCAATGACCTCCTCTTTTGGTTTTACAGCATCGGCAAAGACTTTCCCCGATGTACCTACTACGCATTGGGCGTATGATACCATAAATAAGCTTACCGACGAGGGTATATTTAAGGGATATACTGACGGTACGTTCCGCCCTGACGGCATGATTACACATGAGGAGTTCACCACGGCGGTGATAAACTATGTATGCGGTAAGCTTGGACAGGAGATAACGCCGGTAGGAGAAGATTACGAACAGTATGTAACAGATGACAAGAAAGATTCTCGCTACTGGAATAATCACTGGACAGCATGGGCGCAACCGTATCTGAACAAGGCGGTGGAATTGGGCATAATCGGAACAACGGGTGAGTATACGGAACAGATAAGGGGATATTATACCAAGGCTTTTTCGGGTTGTGCAGACCCTAATTATGATGGAAGAACGTTGTTGAAGTTCGGCGACTCCATGAAGGGAGTGGAACGTGATATACTTAATGACACTCCTATCACAAGAGAAGAAGCTGCACGGCTGATAGCAAGGGCAGTGTTTATAACCGAGCCGGAGTTTGGCGCAAGTCTGCAGTCATATCCCGTTACCAATTCTGATGTTATCTGGGGTGCGTTATCATTCATCCTTGACTGGTGCTGGATTTCGCCTGATTATCGTACTGACGTTGCTGCGCTGTATTATGCAGGAATAGTAGAAGGTAATGAAAGTTATTTATTCAATCCGCAAGACAACCTCACGAGGGCTGAAGCAGCTACGATGATGAATAAGCTTACAAATAAGGAAATAAGACGTAATATAAATGATGCAAAAAGTGAGATAAGAGATATAATAGATGGAGCGGAATATGAAGCGAGAAATGTAAGATATGGAGATTTATATGGTTCTCAATCTACGGCAATATATAATGCGAGAACAATAGATTATTCGGATGAATTGATGAACTTCTTGATTGAATACATTACCGCTTGTGAAATGGCAGAAGGCTGGTGGGATGAATATGACTATAATAAGTTGTGCGATACTATTACTAACATAGAAAATGTCATTGATAATGGTGAGTGTACGCGCGTTTCAATAAATAATGAACCCATCTATTATTCACACTATCTGCCGATGCTTCAGAGTCTGAAAGATAAGATTGACAACGGTACAATTATGGTGATTCCCTATCGTTAAACACAACGGAAGTAGGGAAGGGACAGCCCGAATTTATGCTTATGTAAAAGTAAGAAGTCATATGATAGTCCACTGCGTTGTATTGGGTTAGACACAAAAATACAAGAGAAGGTTTTGCGCCTTCTCTTTTTTGTGCAGGAAAATCACGCAGAGCATACCTAAAATAACGATGATTTTCCTCATGCAGACAAATTTTAAGAAAAAGGAAAAAAATCGCTTGACATGCTTTATATATGTGATATAATATAGTTAATGATATGAAGCATTATTTGAAAAGGGAGAAGTATGTCCTTTTCAAAACATTTATGAAGTTATTGCAATAGGCGTTTTAGACCCTTTTTGATGGGTCAAAATGCTTAATGCCCTTTGTTTTACTATTTCTGTTGCATAATAACTGACATAAAAAATAATGCTTCAAAAATATGTGAGACAAGGAAGAAGTATAAGTTATTTATATTTCTTCCTTTTTTATTTACCAATTTTTACTATTTTAATGGAGTTGAAATTCGTTTTATCTTGTCGTTCATTATTTTTATACTTATAAAAATCGCAAAGAACATTTTTTAATGTTTATCTATACAAAAAATTCGTTTTAGGGGATGATTCCAATGGGCAACTAACGCTGTTATGCTTCAGCTTCAAAAAGTAGAGTTTCGGAAAGGCGGATATGCGTTGTATAGGAAGTGTTTGTCACATTACAGAGGGATTTCTTTATCCGCCTTGCCCTCCGGTGACGGCACTTCTTATAGAACGCATATCCGTATTGAAAAAAAGTATCGAAAGGAGAATGTATAATGTTAAACCTTAAAAAGATTGTCGCGTCTATTATGACCGCTTCGATGATGGCATCGCTTGTCATTCTGCCGCAGACGGCACATGCAGCCGGCAATATGCCGGACTATTACGACCCGGCAACAAACTGGAACCATACTACTACACGTGCCAACGAATTGGACACAAACGCAATCATATTCGAGGGTCCGGGTCTGTGTAATAGTGATACTTGTACAAAAGATACTGGCGGAAAGCCGAAAGAAACAATGTTTACCAATTTCAGAGTCCCCGAATATACACCGGGGGGTGAGTCGAATGCTTCTCGCGGTGTTGCATGGACGGACGGTACGAATGGCTATAAGTTAAACGACCCTAACCAAGAAGACCCCATTGCGGGCTTTTTAATCGCTGCCCCGCCCAATAACGGAGACTTGCTTACCGGCGCAGGTCAATATACCGGTCATCACTGGACAAAATCGTATTGTCAAAGCTGCGGCGGTTGGAACACAAACCAAGGAAAAAGTGACACCGGCTTCGGTAAGAATATGTATCAGCTTAATACCTGCTCATCGGATTTTATGCGAGATGTTCCTACAGAGAAGACAGTGCAGATTTCTCAGATTGAACAGGGTAAAGACCCTGATTACAGAGAATATCATCATGTTTTCAGATATGAGGACGCAAAATATTGTCAATTCTGCTACGGAACAGCATATGGTAGACAGGTAGAAGAAGATGAGAAGCATAAAGCTTAACGGTGTAAACGAGGTTAAAGTAAAGTAATCAAATATGGGTCAAAAGATAAAGAGAGGAAGCAATATCATGTCAAAACGGTTTGAGGCTATGGAGAATGCGCTGTATGAACAGGCAAGAGATAAGTATGAGATGTTATCATTCGCAATCATATTACGAGCAATAAAAGATTACCGAAACGCCGTAAAGAACAAGAATCCGGGCGTAAAAATGGAGTGCGAGCGGTTTTTCAAAAGCAAGTGGTATGATATGCTAACGACCTTACCGGGAGACGTAATCATCAGCCGGTTAAGAGCCGAGGAGAGAGGAAATACAGCCAAGAAAACAACGAAAACGAGACCGACAACCCAAAGCGCTGATAAAGCCGTTGCGCAGGGAACGTATGTATAAGGAGAACAGGACAATGACGATGACAGACACAGAAACAGACGGTGATGAGTATATAACGCGCAAGGAAGCAGCAGTGTACCTGAAGATAAGCGAGCGCAGTGTAGACAGGCTTATTAATGGTAAGAATTTTGACGGTGTGCAGCGAATAGGACGATGCGTGAGAATACATAAACCATCGCTGGATAAATACTTAGCCAGACGGCGGGAATAAAGAAAAATATATATCTGATTAAAAAGAAAACCTGCTGTTATTGACTAATTAGGCTTTTTGTGGTATAATGTATCCGCAAAAAATCAGTAATGGCGGGTTTTGCTTTTTAATTAGGAGGAGGAATTAAAATGGCAAAACGAGCCAACGGAGAAGGAACAATCCGAAAACGGAAAACAAAGAAGGGGAGTGTATACTGGGAAGGTCGATATTACGACCCAACAACAAAGAAACAACGCAGTATCTACGGGAATACAAAAGAGGAAGTACGAAAGCAACTGACGCAGAAAACAATAGAGAAGGACAACGGTAATTTCGTCGGGCATAATGATATAACGCTTGATATGTGGTTTGAGAGCTATGTCAAATTGTATAAAGAAGGCATAATCAGACCACAAAGTCTACGCATTATACAAGTACGATATATTCATGCTATACAACCATATTTGGGTAAAAAAAGGTTACAGGATATATCAGATATAGACATAAAGAATATGTTTAATAACATAACCGAAGTCTATACCACAAATACAGTAAGACAAGTTCGTGCAAACTTAAATGCCATGTTTAAAAAAGCTGTTGAAAAGAAACTGGTTAATTTCAATCCTATAATAGATATTCCTCTAATGGAAGGGAAGAAAAAAAGTGTTCCAAAAAGGGAATTGACTGATGAAGAAATATCTTGGTTTATGTTAGGAGTTAAAGAAAAACGACCGGATGATTTCCTGTTATTTCAGCTATTGTTTACAACAGGCGCAAGAGTAAGTGAAATATTAGGGTTGAAGTGGAGTGATTTTACCAACGATTTCTCATACGTCACCATTAACAGAACGGTCGTAAGAGTGCAAAATGGGAATGAATGGATAGCCACTACTAACGAACCAAAAACCAAAACATCTGTTCGGACTCTCCCTATTTTGCCTGAAATACAAGCTGAAATAAAGTTATGGAAGAAGAAATTACAGCTTATTGCTCAACAATTCAACGTGATATTAAGTGATGATGATTTTGTGTTCTATAACTATAAAAGGGATTGTGTATATACTGCAGGTTTCTTTGACACCGCCATAAATAGTATATTACGCTATCTGAAAGAAAGATATAACGTGGAGATATTACACTTTTCAACACATTATTTCAGACATACATTCACAACAAACGCTGTGCGAAAAAACATACCGATGGAAGTGTTGAAAACCATGTTGGGGCATAGCAATTATACCATGATAAGTAAAGTATATGCTCATACCTCACAAGAGGATAAAATGACCGCAGTTACCGAAATGTTTGATGCCAACCCAAACATAAAATTAGGGTAAAATAAGGGTAAAATGAATATTAAATAACTTACCACCCTTATATCAAACAAAAAGATATAGTGTTTATGCGGGTTTACAGACTAAAAAAACCGTAATATAATATTACGAAAAAACAAATAAGAAGGTATACTATAATAGACGCAGTATAAATTGAAAGAGCGGGTGAGATGCTTGAAGCAGGGAGCAAACATACTGTTATCACTTATGCAGCTTAATATCGGCGGCGCGGAGACGCACGTCGTCGAGCTCGCGAAGGAGCTTAAGCGCAAGGGCTTTAATATAATCGTCACATCAAACGGCGGCGTGTATGTCAAAGAGCTGGAGGATTACGGCATAAAGCATTACAATGTGCCGCTTCAGAACAAAAATCCGATGAACATGCTTAAAGCCGCGCGGCTTTTGAAAAAGATAATAAAGGAAGAAAAAATAGATATAGTACACTCGCACGCGCGTATACCGTCGTTTATTCTCGGCAAGCTGCACAAGCGCATGAAATTCCCGTTCGTCACGACGGCGCATTGGGTATTTAACACATCTTACGGTCTTAAATACATCACTGACTGGGGCGAAAAAACGGTCGCTGTATCGGAGGATATAAAGACGTATCTCATGGACAATTACCACGTCCCCGAGGGCGACATAAACGTCACGATAAACGGTATCGACACGAATAAATTTTCGCCCGACACAGATAAGTCGCGCGTCATGAAGGAGCTTAATATATCGGACGATGAAACGGTTATCACGTACGTAAGCCGCCTTGACGAGTCGAGAAGTCTTGTCGCGAAGCAGCTTATCGAGATTGTGCCGGAGATTGACAAGTCGGTGGACAAGCTTCGCGTTATCGTTGTCGGCGCGGGTGACGATTTTGAAAATGTGAAAATGCTCGCAAAGAATATCAATGAAAAGCTCGGACGTGAAGCGGTCACGCTTACGGGCGCAAGAACGGACATAAACGAGCTTATAGCGCCATGCTCGCTGTTTGTCGGCGTAAGCCGCGCGGCGCTTGAAGCTATGGCTGCCGAAAAACCGGTCATAATCGCCGGCAACGAGGGCTATATCGGTCTGTTTGACGACAGTAAATTAAAGGTAGGCATTGACACAAACTTCTGCTGCCGCGGCTGTGAGCAATCATCGGGCGCGCTGTTGGAAAGGGATATACTTGATTTCTTTAAGCTCGGCGGGGAAGAACGGCACAGCCTCGGCACGTACGGCAGGGAGCTTATTAAGCGCGACTACTCGGTAACGCGCATGGCTGACGACAGCATAAAGGTATACGACTGGGCGCTGCAAAAGAATAAGGAGATACTTATATCCGGCTACTACGGCTTTAAAAACAGCGGCGACGACGCACTCTTGAAGGCTATTATCGCGGATTTGAAGCAGCATAAGGAAAGCCCGAACATTGTTGTTTTGAGCGCGAACCCGAAGGAAACAAAGCAGATTTACCGCGTAAATGCGATAAACCGTCTTAACGTGTTCTCAATAACGAAACATATGAAAAACGCCGAGATGCTTATTTCCGGCGGCGGTACGCTTATTCAGGACAGAACGAGTACAAAATCGCTCTGGTACTATCTCGCGGTAATATCGCTCGCACTCAGGAAGAAGCTGAAGGTAATGCTGTATTCCAACGGTATAGGACCGCTCGAAAAGAAGAACAACATTAAAAAGACGCGGAAGATACTCGGCAAGGTTCATCTTATAACGCTTCGCGATGAGCGTTCGCTTAAGGAACTCAACAAAATCGGCGTCAAAAATGACAATATAATTGTAACAGCCGACCCGGCACTGGAGCTTAAGCGCGAGGACAGCGTGCGCGGCAGACAAATTTTAACAGAACTCGGCGTTCCCGAGGATAAAAAGCTCCTCGGAGTATCGATACGCCGCTGGAAAGGCACAAACCCCGAATTTGAGGATAATATCGCGTGGGTGTGCGATTACGCGTACGAAACGTACGGCTTCCACACAGTACTTTTACCGATGCAGGCAAGCCGCGACCTCGCGCCGCTGCAATCCGTCAAACGAATTATGAAGCATGACGCTACGATAGTGGACAGACGCGTAGATGTCAGTGAAATGATGTCGATCATGAACTGCTTTGAAATATGTATAGGTATGCGCCTTCACACACTCATATACGCGGTTGTGAACGCCGTACCGCTTATCGGTCTTGTGTACGACCCGAAGATTTCAAGCTTTATGGAGTACACAAATCAGACGCGCTACTTAAACGTCGAGGACGCGCGCGCGGAAAAAATAATAGAGATATTTGACGATTGCGTTGAAAATTACGATAAGATAAAGACATCGCTCGAGAAGAGCTATACGGAACTTAACAAAAAGGCGCGGCTTAACGGTAAGCTCGCGATTGAGCTATATGAGAAAGGAAGCGTAGAAATTTAATGCCTGAAAAGAAAGGACAAAAAATGCTTTCGGTCGCGGTGTTCATGGTGGCGGCGACACTTCTCAGTAAGGTGCTCGGTTTGGCTCGCGACTCGCTTCTCACCGCGTACTTCGGCGCGGGAATGGAGTCGGACGCATTCCTTACCGCGTCCACGCTGCCGACAACGCTGTTCGACGTTGTTATAGGCGGAGTAATAAGCGCGACGTTTATACCGGTGTTTAACAACATAAGGGCAAAACACGGCAAAGACGAGGCGATGAGCTTTGTAAACAAGTTTGTAACGCTCATAGTCTGTATCACTATACTTATATCGATAATTGGAATCATATTCCGCACACAGCTTGTGGCGTTTATGGCTCCCGAGTACAACGCGGAAAAACAGACGCTCGCCGCGAACCTTACGGCGATAATGTTCCCGATGATTATATTTACGGGTCTCGCATTTTCGTTTGTGGGACTTTTGCAGTCGTTCGGTGAGTACAACATACCATCTATAATAAGCCTTGTGTCGAACGTCGCTATAATAGCTTACTACCTGACATTAGGCAGGGAATTCGGCATATACGGTCTTGCGGTCACGATGATAATAGCGTGGAGCCTGCAGTTTTTGATAGAGGTGCCGTGGATAAGAAAGTTCGGCGTGAAATTTCGACCCGATTTCCGCTTTGCCGACAAGTCGGTTGTGCAGGCTGTGAAGCTTGCGGGACCAATGCTAATCGCAACGTGGGTACAGCCGCTTTACACAATAGTAAATCAGCGTCTTGCGTCCAACATTCCGAGCGCGGTCACATATATTCAGCAGTCAAGCAGGCTGTACCTTATAATAACGGGTGTGGTAAGCTTCGTTGTAACGAATCTGATTTTCCCGAAGCTTGCGCAGGCGATTGCCGACAAGCGCAAAGAGGACGCGAAAAATCTTTTCTCAACGTCCGTACGCGTGATGTTTATGCTGATACTGCCGCTCATGGCAATATTTATGATACTTTCCGAGCCGTTTGCAGGTATAATTTACGGTCACGGCGCGATGACGCAAGAGGACGTCACAGCAATTTCGACGCTCCTTAAATTCTACTCGATAGGTATGGCGGGACTTGCCGTAAATGAGGTGCTGTCAAAGACGTTTTTCTCGCTGCAGAACTCGCACATACCGATGATTACATCGGTTATAAGCATGGTCGTAAACGTCGCGCTCGCCTACATTCTGTTTAATGTGATGCAGGTAAACGGTCTGGCGCTCGCAACGGCTGTCGGCAGTATTACAAACGCCGTGCTGAACGCTGTGATGCTGAAAGTAAAGCATCCGGAGCTTATGAAAGACACCGGAATCGGAGAAATATTAAAATTTGCCGCGTCGGCTGCGGTTGCGGCTGCGGTTACGCTTTCGATATATATGATATTGTCGTTAAGGCTCGACTCGCTCACCGGCAATATAGTACTCATATTGGCATGCGGAGGCGCGGGAGCTGTTGCATACGCGCTTATGCTGATAGCCACAGGTTCAAAGGATATAAAGAATTTAATCAAAAGGAAGAAAGGGTGATTAAATGAACAGCTTGATTTTATCGTCGCTCGCGGCATTCGGTCGTTGGTTTATGAATTTATGGCGCGGCAGCGGCGTATACGCGCTGCTTATGAAGATTTACGGCGGCATATCCGCGTCGTGGAAAAACAGCACGATTATGACGCGCGCGAGAAGCGAGGGGAGCGGCAAGAGCCTTCAAAAAAGCAAAACAGCAAGGATTATGTCGCTGCCGTTCACTCTTATGGCTTTTATACGCGAAAAGACGAGCGGATTTTTTGAAAGAAATATCGCCGGAAGCTTTATCTGCTCGTGGTCAAAAACCTATATACACAGCTTCATGGCATTAAACACGCGCTTTTTCGGCGTAATGCTCGTGTCGTGCGCGCTCGCGTACTGCGCCGCCGGAGGACATATTTCTAAAATAGCTTTAATCGCCGGAATTATAGGCGCGGTTATGTGCGTGTTTAACTACGATATAATGTCGTTCATGAACCCGAGCAGGGCGGTTAATATTGTAAAGAGCTTAGCCGGATTTAAGGAGCTTAACTTTGACTTTTTCGACGAAAAACGAGCGCATGACAAAATAAGACTGCTGCTCGCGCTGCTTGTCGGTATTGTGACCGGCGCGGCAATGAGCATGAGCCTTCTGTACGGAGCCGTTGTACCGTTTGCGCTGTTCTTTATGCTGCTCGTGATGTACGCGCCGATAACGGGTGTTTTCCTTGCAGTGTTCGCCGCACCGTTCGCGCCCACTATGGCTCTCGCCGGTATATGTATCTGGACGCTTCTGTCGCTTCTTATAAAATCCGTGAGCAAAGCGGATTTTCGCTGGCGGTTTGACGGCGTGGGACTGTGCGTGCTGCTGTTTTTGGCGGTGCTGTTTGTTTCGTCCGTGGCGTCGTTCGCGCCGAAGGCGAGCCTGAAGGTATGGGCGCTGTACCTCGTATTTGTCGGCTTCTACTTTGTAATTATAAATACCGTTAAGACGCGCGAGGAACTGTACGGACTGTTAAAGCTGCTCGCAATATCCGGCGCGCTTGTCGCGCTTTACGGCATAGCGCAGTACGTATTCGGCTGGACGACGACAAACTCATGGATAGACGAGGAAATGTTCGAAGACTCTACCATGCGCGTATACTCAACTTTGGGTAACCCGAATGTACTCGGCGAATATTTGCTTTTGGTACTGCCTGTCACGGCGGTGTTTATGCTTAAATTCAACCGGAAATCACTCGCGAAATATGCGTATGCGGCGATGTTCCTCGTATGCGCGGTGTGCCTCATTCTTACGCAGTCGCGCGGCTGCTGGATAGGCTTTGTCGCGGCATGCGTTATATTCGTAACATTTTACGAGGGTAAGCTGTGGGGACTTTTGCCGCTCGTGCTGCTAATAATACCGTTCATAATACCCGAAACGATGGTTGACCGATTTATGAGTATTGGCAATATGGAGGACAGTTCAACGTCCTACCGCGTATTTATATGGCTTGGCACGCTCGGAATGATGAAACACTATTGGCTCGGCGGTATCGGCATGGGTGAAGCGGCGTTCGCGAAGGTGTACCCGTTTTTCTCCTATAACGCGATAATCGCGCCGCACTCGCACAACACATTCCTGCAGCTGCTCGTTGAAGCGGGTATTGCTGGACTCGGCACGTTTGTGGTTATGCAGGGAGTATTTTTAAAGCAGATGTCAGTCGTGTACCGCGCGGACGACAAAAAGAACATTGACTCCGTAACGGCGCTCGCGCTTGCAAGCGGCGTTGTCGCGTTCCTTGTGCAGAGCATGTTTGACTACACCTTCTACAATTACCGCGTAATGGCTGTATTCTTCATGGTACTGGCACTCGGTATGGCGCTCCGGCACATAAAAGTGCCTTACGAAAGAGAGGTGCGGACATGAGCAGGATAAAAGTCACGGAGGTGTCCTCCGATACGAATATAGGCGGCGCGGGAAAATGCCTTTTGACTCTGCTTGAACATATGAACCGCGGAGAATTTGACGTTGACGTGATACTTCCCGAAAACAGCCTGTTAAAGCCCGAGATTGAGAAGCTCGGCGTGAAGGTGACGGAGGTAGGCGGTATAGCGGACAAATCGCTTGATCTAAAAGCGGTGAAGGAGCTTACGCGGATATTCAAACGCGAAAAACCCGACGTTGTCCACACGCACGCGAGCATGTCGGCACGAATAGCCGCAAAACGCGCGCGGTGCAAGGTCGTTTACACGCGTCACAGCGTATTTCCGCCGTCAAAGAAAATCTCGCGCGGCATAGGCAAGCTTATAAACGGCGCGGTAAACAACCACTACGCCGACGCAATAATAGCCGTTGCTGACGCGGCTAAAGAAAATCTTATCGACACGGGTGTAAACGCGGGCAAGATAAGCGTCATACTGAACGGTGTTGACGGTCTCGCGCCCGTATCGAGCGACGAAAAACGTCTGATAGCAGAACGATTCAGGCTGCCGGACGGAACAAAAGCCGTTTCGATAGTGGCGCGGCTTGAAGAGGTCAAGGGTCACGAGTATTTTATCGACGCGGCTGACATACTGTTCCGGCGGGGCGTAAACGCGAAATTCTACATTGCCGGCACAGGCTCTTGTGAGGAAAAGCTAAAGGAAAAGGTAAGAGTTCTGAACCGTCAGGAACAGATTGTATTTACGGGATTTTTAAATGATGTTGACCGTCTAATGGCTATTACGGATGTACAGGTAAACGCCTCGTACGGCACGGAAGCGACATCGCTCGCGCTATTGGAGGGAATGAGCCTCGGCATACCGGCGGTCGTGAGTGATTTCGGCGGCAACCCGGGCGTTATAAATGACAGCGTAAACGGCTTTGTCGTACCGAAATGCGACGCGAAAAGCCTTGCCGACAAGATAGAGCTATTGTTAAAGGATAAGAACGTCTACGACCAGTTGTCGGACGGCGCAAAAAAAATATTCCGCCGAACATTCACGGCGGAGGCAATGACACGGCGGACAGAGGACGTGTACCGCAGTCTTGTACAGGGATAAGGAGGATAAAACAATGTCGGAAAAGAAAAGGAAATTCACGGTGATTGACGTTATAATCGTAATCATAGTTGCGGCTGCGGTCGTTTTCGGCGCGTATAAGCTGCTCCCGTCAATCATGCACCCGTCAGGTATGCGGCACATAACGTTTACCGTCATGCTTCAGCAGCAGGATCAGAACTTCGCGGACGCTATACACGAAGGCGACAAAGTAACCATAAGCCTTACGGAAAAGGACGGCGGCGTTGTCAAATCGAAGCGCGTCGAGCCGGCTACCGCAATCGCTTTCAACAGTATAGAAGGCGTTTACACAAATGAAATCATTGAAGGCAAAACCGACGTGTACGTTACAATCGACGCCGATGTCAAGACGAATGACCTCGTACTTAAAACGGGCGGCACGCCGATAAAGGTCGGTGCTGAGGTACCTGTGCGCGGCAAGGGCTACGCGTCGTCGGGATATGTTATCGAGATAGACGATTGAGGGGAGGATGACAGTAATGGATAAGAACGGAAAAATCGGCGGCAAAATAAGCATTATAGATATACTTGTGATTGTGCTTATTGTTGCTGTAATAGGCGGCATATGCGTGCGGTACGGCAGCAAAATCACGAGCGCGGTAAGGTCAAGTGAGAGATTTGAATATGTGCTGCGTGTGGAGAGCGTGAGGAAATACACGGTCGATGCGCTTAACAAAAAAGGAAAAATAACAGATAAAAAAAGCGAGAAGGATCTGGGTGAAATAATTGACGTGCGCTATGAGAATGCAACGCAGCAGTCAACGACGGCTGACGGACACGTTGTAAAGCCGGAGCTTCCCGACCGCTACACGTGCTACGTCACGATTCAGGCTGTGGGCAGAGAATCCGACGACAATTATGTTTTGGACGACAGCACCGAGCTTTCAGTCGGACGCAATATCGACCTCTACTCAAAGTACGTCAAAACCTCCGGCACAATAGAAAGCGTAAAGGTTTTGAATTACTAAAAAATATACCTCCTGAAAGTTTGACTTTCAGGAGGTATATTTTACTAGTTTCTGTTACAGTTATATTTTGCAGAACCATGACATGACATCGACACAACCTTCGACGACGCACCGACCTTCATAACCTGAGGCTTTTCATACTTCTTCATACTTTTCACCACCTTCCATTAAATGATAAAATCATTGATATGCCTCATATAAACATTTTGCAAAAAAACAATCCTCATTGTTTGCCGAGAAAATATTTCCCGTTTCGTTATATGAATTAGCAATGCAATGCTGACAGAATGACATATAGTCACAATCCTTACACTTTTCGGTATTTGACCAAATTGCGCCACAAACAAATTGTGTCATATTTTCCCCATAAAATACGTCCTTAATGGTATCATGTATGACATTTCCAATGGAGTGATATAATTTAAATAGAGTCGACAAACACCCAAAAATCTGATATAATAAAAAGAGACGAAAGGGTGTT
>CANQQS010000055.1 GCA_947626045.1 uncultured Clostridia bacterium
CTTACATAGCGATGAACTCCAAGCATCTGGGCGCGGACATCGTTATGGCGTGGCCCACGGCGGAAATTGCGGTTATGGGTCCCGAGGGCGCTGCTAATATCATCTTCAAAAACGATATTAAGGAAAGCTCCGACCCGATTGCAATGCGCAACGAAAAGATACAGGAATACAGAAACAAGTTCGCTTCGCCGTACGAGGCGGCAAGACGCGGTTATGTCGATGACGTAATCGAACCCGACTCGACGCGTCCGCGCATTATTGCGGCACTCGAAATGCTTGCGTCGAAGCGCGACTCGCGTCCGGCTAAGAAGCACGGCAATATTCCCGTATAATCGGAAGGGGGATAAACATGTATTCTGAAGCATTATTGACAGGAAAGGATCTGCCTCTGTCCGAAGCACTCGCAATGGGCGGCGAAACGACCGTTATAGGTCTCGCGATAGTGTTCGGCGTGCTTGTCATACTGATGATTGTGCTTATGCTTTTTAAGGTGATTTTCTACAAGGATCCGAAAAAGCAGACTGAAAAGGTAAATGAAGCGAAGCAAATCGGAATGAAGAATGTGCAGGGCGGAGCTGAGGCAGTTTATACCACGGATAAAAACCATAACGAGCCTTACGAACCGGACGAAATTCCCGAGGACGAGCTTGTGGCTGTACTCACGGCTGCGGTCGCATCAAGCCTAAACACATCGACGTACAATTTGAGGATAAAGTCGTACAGACGCGTTGACGGCAGACAAAACGCATGGAACAGAGCAGGTCTTACCGAGACCATCAACAACAGATATTAAGGAGGATAATAAAATGAGAAAGTTCAATATAACCGTAAACGGAAAAACATACGCGGTAGACGTGGAGGAAGTAGGCGGCGTACAGACAAGCGCGCCCACACCCGCACCAGCTCCCGCTCCGGCGGCTGCACCGAAGACGGCGGCTCCCGCGCCCGCGCCGAAGGCTGCTCCCGTAGAGGGCGCTAAGCAGGTTATAGCGCCGATGCCCGGCACGATCGTATCGGTAAAGGTAAACGTGGGCGACGCCGTTAAGTCGGACACGCTTGTTGCGGTACTTGAGGCAATGAAGATGGAAAACGAGATTTTCGCGGGCGTTGACGGTACGGTAGCGGGTATAAGTGTATCCGCCGGCGACAGCGTAAACAGCGGCGATGTGATTGTTTCGGTAAACTGACGCATTATTTATATTTAACGGAAAGTGGTGAAAAAGAGTGATTGAAAGCTTTTTAAACTTTTTGCAGAATACCGGAGCAGCCGCGCTTTTCGCCTACGGCGGAATGGAAGCGATAAAAACGATTGTGATGATTATAATCGCGTGCGTGCTTCTGTATATCGCGATAGTAAAGAAATTTGAACCGCTGCTGCTTTTGCCGATAGCGTTCGGTATGCTTCTCACTAACCTGCCTGTTCTTAAAGACTCTCCGGCGGTAATGATGCACACCGAATGGTTTACGGACACGCAGTACATGATAGACGGTCATTTTATAGACGTGGGTAAGATAGCGCGCGAAGGCGGACTTTTAGACCTTCTCTACCTCGGAGTTAAGCTTGGCATTTACCCGCCGCTTATATTCGTAGGCATAGGCGCGATGACGGATTTTGGTCCGCTTATCGCGAACCCCAAGAGTATACTTTTGGGCGCGGCGGCGCAGTTCGGCGTGTTCTTCACGTTTGTCGGCGCACTGGTACTGAGCGCGCTCGTGCCTTCGATTATGTTCGGCGTTAAGGAAGCCGCGTCAATCGGTATCATCGGCGGCGCGGACGGTCCTACGGCGATATACGTAACAAAAACGCTCGCACCGGCTCTGCTTCCGGCGATTGCGGTCGCAGCATACTCGTACATGGCTCTTATACCGGTTATTCAGCCGCCTATAATGAAGCTCATGACGCGTAAAAAGGACAGAATGATAGTTATGGAGCAGCTTCGTCCCGTTTCAAAGACGGAGAAAATACTGTTCCCGATAATAGTAACAATAGTCGTGGCGCTCATAATCCCCGACGCGGTATCGCTTGTCGGCTGCCTTATGCTCGGAAATCTTCTGAAGGAGTCGGGCGTTGCGGACAGACTGGCAAAGACGGTGCAGAATGAGCTTATGAATATCGTAACGATATTCCTCGGCGTAACGGTCGGCGCGACGGCAACGGCGTCGAGTTTCCTGTCGCCGCAGACGATAGGAATAGTAGTACTCGGTCTTGTGGCGTTCTGCTTCTCGACCGCGGGCGGACTGCTTTTGGGAAACATTATGTGCTGGCTCACAAAGGGCAAGGTTAATCCGCTTATAGGAAGCGCGGGCGTAAGCGCCGTGCCTATGGCTGCAAGAGTGTCACAGCAGGTCGGACAGAAGGAAAATCCGTCCAACTTCCTGCTCATGCACGCGATGGGACCGAACGTTGCCGGAGTTATCGGCTCGGCGGTCGCGGCAGGCGTGTTCCTTGCGATGTTCAGCAATATTTAATCTAAATCGGATAAAGGAGTGAAAATATATGGCAAAGGGAAATAAAGCGGTAGAGATTACCGAAACAGTCCTCAGAGACGCGCACCAGTCGCTTATCGCAACGCGTATGACGACGGAGGAAATGCTCCCCATAGTTGAGAAGCTTGACGATATAGGCTTCCACTCGCTTGAAGCGTGGGGCGGCGCGACGTTTGACTCATGCCTTCGTTTCCTTAACGAGGATCCGTGGGAGAGACTTCGCAAAATCAAGGATAAGGCTAAGAAAACGCCTTTGCAGATGCTTTTCAGAGGTCAGAACATTTTGGGTTACCGTCACTACGCGGACGACATTGTACAGTATTTCGTACAGAAGTCTATCGCGAACGGTATCGACATTATAAGAATATTCGACGCGCTCAACGATACGCGCAATCTCAAATGCGCGATCGACGCGTGTATAAAGGAGAAAGGTCACTGTCAGGCGGCGCTTTCGTACACAATCGGCGGCCCGCACACAACGGAGTCGTTCGTTAAGCTGTCAAAGCAGCTTGAGGAAATGGGCGCGAACTCCATTTGTATAAAAGATATGGCGGGACTTTTGCTCCCGTACACGGCTTACGAGCTTGTAAAGGCGATAAAGGAAACGGTTAAAATCCCCGTTCAGTTACACACGCACTACACGTCGGGCGAAGCGTCGATGGTATACTTAAAGGCTGTCGAGGCGGGCGTTGACGTTATCGACTGCGCGATGTCGCCTATGGCTATGGGTACGTCCCAGCCGCCGACGGAACCTATGGTCGCGGCGTTCCAGGGTACTCCGTACGACACCGGCTACGACCTCGACAAGCTCGTTGAGATTTGCGATTACTTCAAGCCGCTCCGTGAAAAGTACCTCGCGAGCGGACTTATGAACCCGAAGGTAATGGGCGTTGACGTAAACACGCTTAAGTACCAGGTACCGGGCGGTATGCTCTCGAACCTCGTTTCGCAGCTTAAGCAGCAGGGCAGAGAGGACGCATTCGAGGAGGTTCTTAAGGAAGTGCCGCGCGTAAGAGCGGATATGGGTTATCCGCCTTTGGTAACGCCGTCGTCGCAGATTGTCGGCACACAGGCGGTGCTGAACGTTCTTATGGGCGAGAGATACAAGATGGTTTCAAAGGAAACAAAGGGTATCGTAAGAGGCGAGTACGGCAGAACGCCGGTACCCATAAGCAACGAGATAGTGAAGAAGGTTATCGGCGACGAGAAGCGTATAACGTGCCGTCCCGCCGACCTTTTGGAGCCGGAGCTCGACAAGATGCGCAAGGAGTGCGCGGAGTGGACGGAGCAGGATGAGGACGTATTGTCCTACGCACTGTTCGGACAGGTTGCCGTTAAATTCTTCGAGTACAGACGCGCGCAGAAATATAAGATCGACGCGGATTTATTGGACGAGGAAAATAAGGTTTATCCGGTGCAGTAAAAAATATAATCGGGACTGCCCAACGGCAGTCCCCGTTTTGTAATATGAGATGTAAATTATGATTTGGCGGTGTGTGACATATTCCAATTAACGACTGTAGGGGCGGATATTATCCGCCCCCGTTAAAACCCCTCAGTCACACTACGTGTGACAGCTCCCCTATTAGGGGAGCCATACGGCGTGCGCAGCATATCGTGAGCCTCCCCTAGGTAGGGGAGGTGGCATTTGCGCAGCAAATGACGGAGGGGTTTTGATAAGTCAAATCATAATTTACCAAAAAGGAGCATACAAACATGAAAATAGGATTCATAGGCGGCGGGAACATGGGCGGCGCGATTATAAAGGGAATTATCGCGTCCGGCACTGCCAATGCCGCGGACATTTCGGTATCCGACAAAAACGCGGACGCGCTTCGCGCGCTCAATGCCGAGTACGGCGTTTACACGACCGACGACAACAGGGAAGTTATGCGCGCTTCGGACGTTGTTTTCCTGTGCGTCAAGCCGCAGATTTTGTACGGCGTGATAGACGAAATAAAGGACGTTACGGACGAGAACACTCTCATCATATCCATAGCGGCAGGTCAGTCGATAGCGGATATTGAAAACGCGTTCGGCAAAAAAATAAAGCTGATACGCGTAATGCCGAATACTCCCGCGCTTGTCGGGGCGGGTATGGCTGCGCTTTCGCCGAATGGCAGCGCAATGGACAGTGACGTTGAAACGGCAGCAAATATTATGGGCAGTCTCGGCAAAGCCGAAATCGTACCCGAACACCTTATGGACGCGGTAACGGCAGTGTCCGGCTCGTCGCCGGCGTACGTGTTTATGATGATCGAGGCTATGGCAGACGCGGCTGTCCGCGAGGGTATGCCGCGCAAACAGGCGTACACGTTTGCGGCGCAGGCTGTTATGGGCAGCGCGAAAATGGCGCTTGAAATGAGCAGTCATGTTGCGGAGCTTAAGGATATGGTATGTTCTCCTGCCGGTACGACGATTGAAGCGGTAGCCGCGCTCGAAAAGAACGGTTTCAGAAACGCGGTTATAGAGGCAATGCACGAGTGCGCCGAAATGTCAAGGCGAATGGGCAGGAAATAACGCGTAGCAGAGGAGAGAGCGAATGGCACTGTACACGATAGCGGATTTACACCTGCCGCTCGGAATAGACAAGCCTATGGACATATTCGGCAAGGCATGGGAAAATTATGTGGAGCGTCTCGCGGACAACTGGCAGAGCAGCGTTAAGGAGGACGACCTTGTTGTGCTGCCGGGTGACTTCTCGTGGGCGACATACCTTGAACAGAGCGAGCGCGACTTTGACTTCCTGCACCGCTTAAACGGCAGGAAAATACTGTTAAAGGGCAACCACGACTACTGGTGGACGACGATGAACAAGCTCCGCGCCTTCACCGCCGCTCACGGTTACGACGACATAGACTTTCTGCACAACAACAGCTTCACATATAACGGTATCACGCTGTGCGGAACGCGCGGCTGGATAAATCCTGGGTGGGACGGTTTTACCGATGAGGACAGAAAAATATTCGACCGCGAGGTACAGCGTCTTGAACTATCATTAAAAAGCGCAGATGGTGCGGAAGAAATATACGTGTTCACGCATTATCCGCCCATATCGCAGAGCTGCGCCGAGAACGAGTTTACGGCTATGATGAAAAAGTACCCCGTGACGCGTTGCTTGTACGGTCATCTTCACGCCGCGTCGCACAAAAACGCGGTGCAGGGGAGCGAGGACGGTATAACGTACACGCTTGTGTCGGGCGACTACCTGAAATTCGAGCCGCTTATGATAGCGGAATAAATGTTAAAAAATACCTTGCAATATGGCATGAAATGTTGTATAATAGGTGACGCTGTGAAAAAGCGAATCTAAAAAAGGAGGAAAAATATATGCACGATAACGTATATGACGTTTTGCTGGAACGCGGCTTGATCGCTCAGACGACGCATGAGCAGGAAATAAGAGAATTACTGGGAAAGGAAAAAGTCACGTTCTATATCGGCTTCGATCCGACGGCGGACAGCCTCCATGTGGGACATTACCTGCAAATGGTGGTTATGCGCCATATGCAGAACTACGGACACAGACCGATAGCCCTTGTGGGCGGCGGCACGGGTCATATCGGTGACCCCTCGGGACGCACCGATATGCGCTCGATGATGACAACGGAAACGATAAATCACAACTGCGAACGCTTTAAGGAGCAGTTATCAAAGGTAGTAGACTTTTCCGACGGTAAGGCGATAATGGTAAACAACGCCGACTGGCTGTTAAATCTCAATTATGTTGAGTTTATCCGCGATATAGGTGCGTGCTTCTCGGTAAACAAGATGCTTACGGCGGAGTGCTTCAAGCAGCGTCTGGAGAAGGGACTTTCATTCCTTGAGTTTAACTATATGCTGATGCAGGCGTATGATTTTCTGATGCTCAACCGTAAATACAACTGTAAAATTGAGCTCGGCGGCGACGACCAGTGGAGCAATATTTTAGCCGGAATTGATCTCTGCCGCAGAAAGGATCAGACGCAGACCTACGGCATGACGTTTACGCTGCTCACTAACAGCGAGGGCAAAAAAATGGGCAAGACCGCCGCGGGTGCGGTATGGCTCGACCCGAAAAAAACAACCCCGTACGATTTCTACCAGTATTGGGTCAACGTGGACGACGCGGACGTTATAAAATGCCTGAAGCTTCTCACGTTTGTGCCGATGGACGAGATCCGCGAGATGGAAACGTGGAAGGACGCTAAGCTTAACGAGGCTAAGCGCATACTCGCGTACGAGATAACGAAAATCGTGCACGGCGCGGACGAAGCCGATAAGGTTAAGGCTGCCGCCGAGGCTGTTTTCGGGGGCGGCGGCGTGTCGGCTGATATGCCGACGAGCGTTATCCCCGACGTTGTGGGAATGGGCGTATTGGATATGCTCGTTAAAACCGGACTTCTTCCGTCGAAGGGCGAGGCGAGAAGGCTCGTTCAGCAGAACGGTCTGACTATAAACGACGCAAAGTATACCGACGTAAACGGCGTTGTTACAGCTGGTATGATTACCGATGAAGGTATGATTATAAAGAAGGGCAAGAAAACCTTCCACAGAGTTGTTTTGAAATAATTTTTTTGGCACGGAGCAGTGAAAAACCGCTTCGTGCCTTTTTTTCACTTCTAAAGACGAAAATGAGTTCGACGAGATGCCGAACTCATTTTCGATTATATTAAACTTTATGCGGTTAAACCGTATTATACGTGATACAAAAGCTCCGTATAAGTGGGGAAGGGCCAGTATTCCTTTGAAACAATCGTTTCAAGCTCGTCGGCAACCTTACGCAGCGCATCCATAGCGGGAATGACGGTGTTCTTGTAATACATACCGATTGCGTAAGCGTCCTCATCGGGAACAGCCGTCGCCGCGTCGAGCGCGTCGATCTTCTCCATGAGCGCCTCGGTAAGCTCTGTAAGCTTCTTAGCTCTTGCCGCTTCGTTGGGAGCGTCGATACCGAGCGCCTTCTTCGACGCAAGGTCGTCTGTTACGAACTTTGTATACTTAAGGCAAGCCGGGAGAATTTCCTGCTTAGCCATTTCAAGCATGGTGAGCATCTCGAAGTGGAGCGTGTTGTCGTACTCCTCCATCATAATTTCGCCGCGCGTCTTAACTTCAACCTCGGTAAATACCTCCTGCTTTGTGAACAGGTCGATTGACTTCTGCGATACGAAATGGGGGAGTGCGTCGGGCGTTGTCTTGAGGTTGTCAAGACCGCGTTCTTCCGCTTCCTTGACCCATTCGTCACTGTAGCCGTTGCCGTTGAAGATGATTCTGTTATGGTCGGAGAAAATTTTAACGGCAAGGTCAAACGCATCCTTCTTAATATCCTTGCTGCCTTCGAGAGCGTCAGCGATTTCCGTAAGCGTCTGCGCAACAATGGTGTTAATAACAATGTTGATACCCGCGATCGACTGTCTTGAACCGGGCGCGCGGAACTCAAAACGGTTACCCGTAAACGCGAACGGCGATGTTCTGTTTCTGTCGGTCGTATCTCTCTCAATGTCGGGAAGCGAGTCAACGCCTGTGGCGATAATCGAACCTTCGTCTGACTTAATACCCTTATGCTTAACGAGCTTATCAACAACGGCTGCGAGCTGGTCGCCGAGGTATATCGAGATAATAGCCGGAGGCGCCTCGTTTGCGCCAAGTCTGTGGTCGTTACCCGCCGTTGCGACAGAAGCTCTCAAAATATCCGCGTAATCGTCAACAGCCTTTATAACAGCCGCGAGGAACAAAAGGAACTGCGCGTTGTCCTGCGGATTCTTGCCGGGCTTGAACAGAAGCTCGCCGTCGGACGTGCCGATTGACCAGTTGTTGTGCTTACCCGAACCGTTGATACCCTCATAGGGCTTTTCATGGAGCAGGCAGTACAGACCGTGATGATCAGCGACCGTCTTTAATATTTCCATAGTCAGCTGGTTATGGTCGTTTGAGATATTTGTTGTTGCGAATACGGGCGCGATCTCGTGCTGCGCGGGAGCAACCTCGTTATGCTTTGTCTTTGCAAGCACGCCGAGTTTCCACAGCTCCTCGTCAACCTCGCGCATGAAGTTTGCGACGCGCTCCTTGATCTGACCGAAATAGTGGTCGTCCATTTCCTGACCCTTTGCCGGTTTCGCGCCGAACAGCGTTCTGCCTGTAAGAAGAAGGTCTTTACGCTGATTTCTGAGCTTCTTGTCTACAAGGAAGTACTCCTGCTCGGGACCTACATAAGCCACAACGCGCTTCGGATGCTTGCCGAACAGCGCGAGTACTCTCTTTGCCGCTCTATCAATGGCCGCCTCGGAACGAAGCAGAGGCGTTTTCTTATCGAGAACCTCGCCCGTGTATGAAACGAATGAGGTCGGTATGTACAGCGAATGACCCTTTATAAACGCGAATGATGTCGGATCCCATGCGGTATAGCCTCTCGCCTCGAATGTTGCTCTAAGACCGCCCGAAGGGAAGGACGATGCGTCAGGCTCACCCATAACGAGCTCCTTGCCCGAAAACTCCATAAATACAGTTCTGTCCTCGGTCGGCTGAATGAACGCGTCATGCTTTTCGGCTGTAAGACCGGTCATAGGCTGGAACCAGTGCGTATAATGCGTGCAGCCGTTTTCTATTGCCCACTCCTTCATTGCGTGCGCAACGGCGTTAGCCACGTTTATATCGAGCCTTGTACCGTCGTTTATCGTCTTTACAAGCGACTTGTAAATATCCTTCGGCAGACGCTCCTTCATCGTGGGCAGGTTAAACACCTTGCTTCCGAACATTTCATCAACTTTACTCATTTTTACCATACCTCCTGATTTTTAATTTACAACAGCGGATTTTCGTATATTTAAGAAAAAAAGGTGAATTATATCTATTTCAATATAAAACACCTTTGTTCTATCAAAAATCTGCTATTGAGTTTTTCTAATCCGAATTATGTTATAATTATAATCTCTAAAAAATCGTTTGTCAATATGCAAGTTGCAAGATTTAGAGTTTTTTTATCTCAAATAATTATGCAAATTGTCAGCCCGTCACATTCTCCTCATGCTTCCTTTTGCGCTTGTTCTTGGTGAATTTATGGTGTGAATCGGGCGTCAGGTGACCTATTCCGATGTCAAAGCACTCCTCGACCTCCGCGAGGTTCAGAAGGCTGTAATCCTCCAAAATCCTAAGCATAACGCACGCGCAGGCGTAAGCGTCGTCATACGCCCTGTGATGGTGAAATTTTATTCCGAGCGCGTCGCAGAGCTTATTGAGCTTATGGCTTTCAAGCTCGGGGTACGCCTTCTGCGACAGCTTAACGGTACACAAATAAGCGAATGTGGGGCGCGGTATACCGAAATATTCCAGCGTCGCGCACAGCACGCCGACGTCGAAATCCGCGTTATGCGCTATGACCGTCTTACCATCGAGATATGGCTTGATCTCGTCCCAATACATGTCGAACGTGGGCTTGTCCGCGACCATATCGGGCGTAATACCGTGAATTTTTATATTGTACTCGTTAAACTCAAACGGCTCGGGACGAATAAGTATTTCCTTTCTGTCCGTTATAATATCATTTTCCACAACGCATATGCCGAGGCTGCACACGCTCGTGAAGTTCGACATAGCGGTTTCAAAGTCTATTGCCACAAAATCCAT
Organism: uncultured Clostridia bacterium; assembly: GCA_947626045.1. Taxonomy (GTDB): domain Bacteria; phylum Bacillota; class Clostridia; order UBA1381; family UBA1381; genus Hominilimicola. Next base: position 10,090 of record CANQQS010000055.1, read on the forward strand.
TTTACTCTCTCCTAACACCAATTATTATACACTATTATCGCCGTCTTGTCAAAGGTCGGCGAATTTTGGGCAAACAGACCGTTGACACGCGGCGAAACGTCATAGTATAATTAAGGAAAAGGAGCTGATATAATGAAGATAGGAATAATAGGCGCGATGGATATTGAGGTAAGGGCGCTTAAGGACATGATGGATAACGCCGTTACCGACAAGGTGAGCGGCATGGAGTTTTACAGAGGACGCATTAACGGCGCCGACACCGTTGTATCCGTTGCGGGCGTGGGCAAGGTAAACGCCGCAGTATGCGCGCAAACAATGATACTGCGCTGGTCGCCCGACTGCATTATAAATGTCGGCGTGGCGGGCGGACTGTCGGACATGCTCGGTATAGGCGATATTGCAGTCGCGGACGCGGTGTGCGAGCATGACATGGACACCACGCCGATAGGCGACCCTAAGGGCTTTATATCTGGTCTTAACACGGTTTACATTAAAACCGACCGACGCGTAACGGACATGATATGCGCCGCTGCGAAGGAGTTCGGATTAAATTACGAGCGCGGCATAATAGCGTCGGGCGACCAGTTTATAAGCACGCATGAGCAGCGCACCGCGATAAAATCTGAATTTAACGCCATAGCCGCAGAAATGGAGGGCGCGGCAATCGGTCACGCCGCCGCGATGAACGGCGTGCCTTTCGCGGTGATACGCGCACTGTCGGACGGTGCGAACGAGGAAAGCGTTGACGATTACCCGACATTCGCGAAAAAAGCCGCTGAAAGCAGCGTTGCGATTATAACGAAATTTCTGGAGGGAGTAAAATAAAATGGAAAAAATAAAAAGCTTCCAAGTTGACCACAGAAAGCTCGGCAAAGGTATATATATTTCGCGCACGGACGGCGACGTTGTGACGTATGACTTACGCTTTGTAAAGCCGAACCAGGGCGGCTACCTCGACAACGAAACAATGCACACGATAGAGCATATGCTCGCCACATTCGCGCGCAACAGCGATATTAAGGACGAGGTGGTATATTTCGGACCTATGGGCTGTCAGACGGGCTTTTATTTGCTTGTGCGCGACACGGTAACGCCCGAAAAGGCGCTTGAAACGGTCAAGGACATACTGAAAAAGACCATAGACCATAGGGGAGAGGTGTTCGGCGCGAGTGAAATTGAGTGCGGAAATTACATGTCGTTAAACCTCGAAAAGGCGCAGCGCGCGTGCCGAGAATACCTCGACGTAATAGAACCGCTCACAACAGTACTCGATTACGAACAAGTGTAAAAGTTCTTCCCGAAAATCACAGTCTGACACCCCTCTGCGGAATTTGACAATAGTGTTGACAAATTTCGGGGGGGGGGTGCTATAATGGTATATTATAAGTATGTCAGGTTATAGCGATTTTAGAGAAAGGATGAGCAGCTATGAAAAAGTTTATTTCGTCGGTCTTGATTTTTGTTATGCTGTGTACAGCGTTTGTCACAGCTTCGGCTGACAGCGCGGGCGCGGATGTGCATAACGAGCGTTACACAGTGACGGACGCGAGCGGTGAGGATGCTGTGCGGTTCACATACAGCACCGAAAACGGCGTTGCCTCAATCACTGATGTATATGTTTTCAATGATAATACGGATATTGTATTTCCCGCCGAAATAGAAGGCTATCCCGTAAAAACCGTGAGAGAAATATATTTTGCAACTAAAGAAAGGAATATTCGTGACAAAATAAAAAGCATAACATTTGAGGACGGCATTGAAATAATCGACGAGTGTGATTTTGACTTTGCTGACAATCTTACCTCGTTAAAACTGCCGAATACATTAAAGGAAGGCGATTTTATTTTCCGTGAATGTCCTTTGCTGGAATATGTCAATATACCCTCATCACTTAAAGAGATCCCCGAAATGTGCTTCTTTAACTGCGCAGGCCTTAAAGAGGTACATATAGAGGACGGCGTGCAGGCGGTCGGCGCGTCGGCGTTTGGGGACTGTAAAAATCTAACCGATGTTGAATTGCCGTACAGTGTATTATATATAAAAAAATCCGCCTTTGAAAGATGTGAGAGTCTTAAGAGCATAAATTTGCCGAAAAACCTTGAATATATCGGTGATTACGCGTTTTACAAGACAGGCATCGAGCAAATTAAGTTTCCGTCAAAGCTGAAGGATATAGAAGAACATGCGTTCGGCTATACTCCGCTCAAAGAGATAAAACTGCCCGATTCACTGGAAAGCATAGGCTATGCAGCGTTTAAGGGGTGCAAGTCGCTTACAAAGGCGTACATACCTAAAGGCATTATGGATAAGCCGAATAACGCGTTCTATGACTGTTCCGCTTTGTCCGATGTGACATTTGACGGTGAAATCACTAAGGAGCTTTACAATGTCCTTACAAAGTGGACGCCGTGGGGCAAGGAATACGCGGATACCTTATCGGAGGATTTTGTGATTTTTGACGGGAATTATCTCGCGTCATACAAGGGTACGGATAAAAACCCCGTAATCCCCGACGGTATTACGGAAATCGCCGAACGCGCTTTTGAGTATGCGGATATTGACAGCGTTACGTTCCCCAAGACGACTGTAAATGAAATCCCGTCATACTGCTTTATCGGTTCAAAAATTAAGGAAATCACAATTCCCGCAACCGTTAAAAAGGTAAGCACTATGGCGTTTTACGGCTGTGAGTCGCTTGAGAGCGTCACAATAGAGGACGGAGTTGAAAGCGTTGCTGATAATACGTTTTTAAACTGTTTCGCGCTCGATAAGAATAAGGTGAATATAGGTAAAAGCGTAAGAGTGTCAAAAAACGCGTTTAAGCAGAGTTCGCTTGACGAGGATTTTGCGGATATGGTATCAGATCCCGAAGCGATACCCACGCCTACGGCAAAACCGGAAGCAACGCCCGAGCCGAAAACGCTCGAAGTGTACGGCGCGGATATGTCAATAAGCGTTGACGGTAAGGCGGTTGACTTCCCCGATGCGAAGCCGTTCGTTGACGACAGCAACCGCACGCAGGTGCCGATACGTGCCGTTGCGGAAATGCTTGATTGCGATGTTGACTGGAACGGGGACGCTAAAACAGCCACAATAACTCGTGACAGCGGCGTTATAACGCTTACACTCGGCAGCGATATTATGACTGTCAACGGCAAAGACGTTAAAATGGACACATCGGTAATTATAAAAGACAACAGAACATATATTCCGGTACGTTTCATTGCGGAAGTACTCGGTCTTACGGTTGAATGGAAATAACAGGGACACTAAAATGGGGACACTAAAGTTTTAGTGTCCCCATACTTTAATTTATATCTCCCAATTCATACATAATCATGGCAAGTACCGCCTCGCCCGCCGTTTCTGTTCGCAGAATACGTTTGCCGAGCGTGACGGTGGGGAGGTGCGCGTTTCTTATTTGTTCAGCCTCGGAAATATCAAAACCGCCCTCCGGTCCGATCAGAAATCCTATCGACTTAACATCCGGCTTTGACAGCAGCACCTTGCGCAGCGTTTGCTTTTCTTCACACTCGTAAGGGGCGAAAAACAGGTCGAAATTCTTTGACGCGTCAAGAACCTCGTCGAGCGTCATAAACGGCTTAATTTCGGGTATTATGCCCCTGCCGGACTGCTTTGCCGCGGCTTCTGAAATCTTTTGCCAGCGGTCGAGCTTTTTCGCCTCGTCCTTTTTATTTTCCACACGCGACACGCACCGCGCAAGCTTTACCGGCACAATCTCATGTATACCGAGCTCCGTTGTCTTTTGGATAATGTACTCCATTTTAGAACCCTTCGGCAAGCCTTGAAAAAGCGTCACCTTTATTTCCGGCTCGGACGCGCATTTTTGCTTTGAGATTATATCGCACATCAGCCTGTTCGGCTCCGCGGTCACGATACGCACCTCATAATCGCTGCCGCTGCTGTCGCAGACGGTAACTATGTCGCCGATGACGAGACGCAGCACACGCGTGATATGCGCAACGTCGCCGCCGTCTATTATAACATGCTCGCCTTGCACATTTCCGCTTGGCACAAAAAATTTAGGCATCTTAAACCCTCCTCAAAACGCGTTTTCAATATGATTTATACGCGTCACTCTCATACCCTCGCCGTCGCCCTCGTACAGCACTTCTACAACGTCAAACCGCACATTATTGTTTACAACGTCCGTGTAGCACGCGGCGGCGCGGCGTATACGCTCCTGTTTGCGGCTGTCAACATACTCGGCAGGCTCGCCGAACGCGGTAGATTTGCGTGTCTTAACCTCGACAAATACAGTGCAGCCGTCCTTTTCGGCTATAATATCGACCTCGCCTATTTTGAGGCGAAAGTTGCGTTTTAAAATTTCGTAATCGGCGTCCTCGAGGAACTCGGCTGCCGCGTCCTCGCCGAAACTGCCTATTGTCTGTGTTTTCATATGTTTTCACCCAATATCTTAGTCAAAAAGCTCCTGCGGTGTATCTCGCACGCGCCGTATTTTTTTAGTGCCTCGATATGTTCCTTTGTGCCGTACCCCTTGTGCTTTTTAAAGCCGTATTCGGGGTATTTTTCGGCAATATTGCGGATAAAACGGTCACGGCTCACCTTCGCGAGAATTGACGCGGCAGCGATTGACGCGCTTTTGCTGTCGCCCTTCACGACCGTTTCATGGGGGACGGTCATGCCCGATATGCGGTTACCGTCTATTATAACGTAATCCGGTGCAATTTTAAGACCGTTTACTGCCTTGTTCATGGCTTCAAACGTGGCGTTTAAAATGTTGATTTCGTCTATGCGTTTTTCGTCCACGCTCGCGATACAGTAAGCAACGGCTTTTTCGGTTATTTCATCGTACAACTCCTCGCGTTTTTTCTCGCTTAACTTTTTTGAGTCGTTTATTCCGCGTATAACCAAGTTTTCGGGCAGTATAACAGCCGCCGCGTACACCGGTCCGGCGAGCGGTCCGCGCCCCGCTTCGTCAACGCCTGATATAAGCTTGTAACCGCTTTTACGCAAATGGTTCTCTATTTCATACATGCCCATAACGCGAGCTGTTTCTTCCTCTTCCGTAAGCCTTTTAGCCATGATTTTATCTCCTTTTTTACTTGACTGTCAACCCCACATAGCACATAATATTTTGTTATTATTATATAATCATATAACCTTATTTTGTACGATTATTGCTGTGCCTCAAACTCCACTTTGGAATAGAGCTATTATATCAAACAACTTAATATTTGTCAAACGATATGATATTCATATACAAGATAAGGACTGTTGTCTTTGTTTTATATATGTATACCATACCCGAAACCGTAAAAAATAGGGCAGGGGACGCTAAAATCCCTTGCCCTATTGTACTACATGCCTATTCGAGAGAATACAAACCCAAGCACAGCGCCTATAGCCGCAGTGATAATACACCCGACCACCTTGCGCCACATCTCTCCGTCGCGTCCCTCTAAAGCGTCAAGGCGCTCACCTTGCTTTTCCTGCTCTCTCCTTTGACGCTCCTGCTCTTTTGCCATGTTCTCCATATTAGTATACATCCTCCTCCACTGTCGGCATTTTCACTGTTGCCGTCAAGCCACTCGAAAAACTCCGCATAAACCCGTTGTCTTGTCCGAAACGATATTATCCTTCCGGTTCATAAGCTGTTGCTGTGTCTCGTTCATCGCTTCCTGTGCCGCCTGCATTTGGACAATGCGCTGGTCGAGTGCCGTCAATGCTTCATCGGCTATAAACTGCGACCAGTTGGCGATGGGGAAGACATTGATTTTACAAGGCTTTGTCTTGCGTACCCGCTCAAACGGCTGCCCGTTATCGGGATTGAGTTCAACCTTTGTAAACGTAATCTGTAGCTCAACTTCTCCCGACTCGGCAGTCAGCTTTGTGTCAACGGGCAGGATATATACCAAGTGTTCCTTGTACCGCTCCTGCTGCAGAACCAGATATTCCGTCCGATATGTTTTGCTGACAGGGGAGACGTATTCAAGCACAGCCGAGTTAAACGCGCCCATGTCAAGGTCGTCATAATCGGGCGGAACTAAAAAACGCAGCTCGTCTACAAGCTTGCTGTGCTGCATTATCGCTTGCTTCTGAGTTGCGATTAGTTCATTGTCGTGATTTACCAGTATTGTATACATAGAGCCTCCTTTCGTAATTTTTGCATAAAAAAAGAACGCACAAGCGCTCATTTTTAATTAAATTATGCTATTCAATAAATGAATATATCATATCTGTTACCTCAGCCGTAATGTCGGCAGGGGCTTTTTCATAAAACTCGGCGTTACGCTTATATATGTCGAGCGTCTTAACCTGCTCGCACATAATAACGCCCGTAGTTTTTGTGCGCTCATCAAGCCTGATCTGAATGGGGATATTTCTGTTGGTATTGGTGATGGGGCATACCATAGCCATTTTGGTAAAGCGGTTAAAGGTTTTGTTACTCACAACAAACGCAGGTCTACGCCCTTTTTGCTCGTGACCTATCTGCGGATCAAAGTCAAGATATATAATATCACCTTGCTCAAACACTCTTACCATACCTCTTTACCCACCGGTTCACCCCAGTCTGTTTCCGAAAAAGTATATTCGCCTTGAAAGCCGCTTAAGCGCTCCTCTAACGTTTTATGCTTTTTCGCAACAGCCTTTTTAATTATTATTCTATTTTTCTCCGCCGTAATGTCAACAACATCATCCGTTTGCATCGCCGAAATATCAAGTATCGACTTGGGTATGCGTATGCCCTGCGAGTTGCCCCATTTTTGTATTGCCGCCTGCATAATAAACACCTCCGTATATTGTTCTACTTATAGTCTATACAAAGTTTATACATTTGTCAAGAGGTTTATGCGTTATTTTTAGATTTGCTCTAATTTTGCCACCCGCGATACTAACTCATTGATAGCGGCAATAAGCGACGACTTGTCTTTTGTTGTGAGTTTACTGTTGCCTCCGTATATGGTAGACGTGCTTTCGGAAAAATCAAAATCACGTTTTGGAACAGTAAGCGTTAATTCCGAACCACCTACACTCACATTATCATCAGGAAGCGTAATATATCCCAGAGCAATTTTAAGCGTTCCGTTATCAAAGCCAAGCTTTGTTGCGTAGTGGTAGTAAACCGGTTACGAACATTGTTAAGACGCGCGGTAAAATCATGTTCCGCAGTGAGGTCAGCCAGTGTATTAAACTGCTCTAATTGGACATTGAATTGTTCTAACTGGCTAAAGCCACGTGCTTATATAGATTTTTGCCGAATACACTATCGTCTTGTAACGCTAATATTTGTTCTTTTGTCATGTATTATCACCATTTCCGTAATTAGACGGGAGAGTAATAAACTTCTTGATATTTGGACGTAGTGTTTCGGTGGGATCGTCATCAAATATTCCGTAAGGGTCTCCGTACTGGCTTATATATTCCTCTTTGCGTTTGTCGTAGAATTTATATATATCCTCATACTTACACAATGGTTGTCCGTGCAAGTCGCGCTCATAATTTATATAGCATCAAATGATAAAATCACAAGCGTCATTTAGTCGATACTTGAATTGTGGCAAAATAGGGATTACATCTACAGCCTGCTCAACAGCTTTAAACAATTCAGAAAAGCTATTGATACCGCCTTGTAAATCAGCTTGTGTCAACTGCTTAGGTGTTAATTTGCCCTTATCAGCGGCGTTTTGAGCAGCGTCGTACCACTTCTTAGCCTCGTCCACGTCTCCTGCAGCAGTTGCTATTTCTTCTTTGACCTTGAATCGCACATAAGTGGCAAGCGCCTCTTGATGCAGATTGGTCTGAAGGGTATAATTCAATCTCAGTTTCTGGTACTTGTCATACATCTTCTTGTACTCAACAGGCGTAAACCCATCACCAAACAGGTCAATCATCTCATCTGTAACCTCAAATTCTTCATCTTCAGCTTGTGTAACTATCTTAGCCCCCTTGTTGCTCTTGACGTTATTAACCTCACTCTTTTTGATTACAGTGCTTCTCGGCTGAATGAACCCATCTTTCTCCGAATCTGCATAGTTTTTACTTGCCAACTGACGGAGAGAATTGATGTTTTTCATATAAAGTCTGACGATTTCCGCGCCATGCGCCTTCGCGTCCTGTTCCGTTAAATAAGAATGCTCACTAAGGAATTGCCGCGTGGCTGACAAAATATTGTCCCGATAATAGGGGTTTATCGATTTGTCGGAGGGACTGTTGCAATTTTGTTTCGTCTATTTTACCATCTTCGTTTAGACTATTCTTAATAAAACAATCCTTACAGATATTCACCTTGCCGTCTAACGCAAGTGGTACGCCAATACTCTATATAAAATCCACCCATACGACTCAGGCAATCTAAAGAAAATTCAGATGATGCTCGGACACTCAAGCGAGGAAATAACGGCTATATATATAGAAGAACTCGACCGCCAAATCGACGAGTATAACACCGATTACGCCGATTATATGATAGATAAAGCGCAGGGCAAGGACATAGAAATCAACAACAGTCCCGTAGTAACGCTTAGAACGGAAGATTTTCGGAATATCTTAAGCCAATGCTGGGACAAGGCACAAAGCGGAACGGATAAATACGACGGTTTGAACGAAATTCTCAGCGCAGCAGAAAAATTGATGCTATAGTATGGACAGAAGGGTAGAATTTTGATATAATAAAATAATAGGAAGAAAAATCGCCGATAGGAGATGATTATATGCTTACACGTCAGCAAAATATCTTTTTAGCGAAGAAA
>CANQQS010000056.1 GCA_947626045.1 uncultured Clostridia bacterium
ATCAAAAAGTAATGCGCGAACTCCAAATCCTCGCCGAATATTCCGACGGGGGAGAGTGGGTTCAGGTCGAACATGCGGAGCTCGATATGGTCAACACCGTTTTTTACGAGCGCGTCCGTGTCGCTACCGCTGTGCGGCTTTAATCGCACGGGAAGGTACAATTCTCCCGCCGAAAACAAAAGCCCCTTGTCCACGTAACCGTTTACCGATTTAATATACGAGTTAAGATCGGTGTAGTCGAGGACGGGTACAAACTTATTCCAGTAACCCCTGTCGCCGCCGCGCATCGAGGCATAGCCGTCAAAGCCGCAGCCCGAAAGACCGTCGCCGTCAAGCGATAAATCGTACACGGGACTTGCGGCGGTGAGCAGCACCAAGAGCCAGCTGTAACGGAACACCTGCTTCAGCAGCCTGAAGTACAGCGCGTTTTTATATTCCTTAAAATCAGCCGCGCCGCAGAGCGACTTTAGCAGCTCGTCCGAAAACGAAAAATTAAAATGTATGCCGGAGTAGAGCATAAGCCGCTTGCCGTAACGCTTTTCGAGCTTCACGCGGTATGCGTGTTTAAACTCCTGTTCGCCGCGGAAGTCGGCAATGGGAATGTCGCCGTCCGAATTTATATGCGGCGGGTTCGAGCAAAGCCAGAGGTACTCGCCGGACTTTTTGAGCGTTTCCTTAACGTATTTGTCGAGCACGGCAAGCTCGCGCATAAGCTCGTCCACACTGCCGCACGCCGGAGTTATAAGCTCAAGCTGATTTTCGCAGAAATCACGGTCAAGTCGCTCGTCGCCGATGAAAGGGTGGGGAGTTTGCGCAAGAGAACCGTCGGCGCTCACGCGCAGCGTTTCACGCTCCAGACCGAAATGTCCGTCGAATATATATTTGCTGTTTAAGTCCAATTTCGGTCGCCCCCTTAATTCCTATACGCTCGATATAAATTATTATACATTTATTATGCGTATTTGTCAACATATAATTCACCGATTTTGTATACATTCGGATATCAAATTGGGGACACTAAAATTTTAGTGTCCCCTGTTTTAGTGTCCCCATATTACAGCTTTTCAACCAAGCCGCGCTTGATTTTCTTCGACGACGTTTTCTCAAATTCACCGTCGCGGTACACAACGCGGTGTATCTGCTTCGCGGCGGGGAGAGTGTCGTTTACGCGGTCAACCTCCGATTGTATTTCCGCCTGTATGTCGTCAGACTCGTAATCGGGATTTGCGTAAATCTGCGCCGTGATTACGCCGTCCTTATCGTACACGACCAGCTCCTTGATAGGCTCGAACGTCGCGAACATATTTTCAAGCTCCTCCGGCGACACGTTCTCGCCGTTGTCGAGGATTATAAGGTTCTTTTTGCGACCCGAAATGAACACGTAGCCGTCGTGGACATAACCCAGATCGCCCGTCATGAGCCAGCCGTCGTTGGTAAGCGCCTTCGCCGTTTCCTCGGGATTTTTGTAGTAGCCCTTCATGATTGACGGACTTCTCGCCCAAATCTCGCCGTCCACAATTTTAACCTCGCAGCCCGCGACAATGCGTCCGACCGACTCGGGGTACGGGCAGTTTTTAACGCCGGTGCTTATGCGCGAGGTAGTTTCGGTCATGCCGTAGCCCTGCGCAAGCTCGATACCGAACTCCGCGTAACCCTTTATGATTTCGGGGCTCAGATACGCGCCGCCGGCGAACAGAACATCAAAATCCTCTCCGAACATTTCCCTGCCGACCGCCTTCTTGTCGGGATTTTTCTTCGCTTCCTGACGCATCTTGTTGAGTATCGATGCGGCAATCATCGGCACAAACGTCGTCTCGTGCGGCTTATACGCCTGAAGATTTTTCGGTATGCGCATGAGCGAATCGTTCACGCACACCGTTCTGCCGTACCACAGCGCGGCGAGAATGTCGCAGGTAAAGCAGAATATGTGATGAATGGGCAGTATCGAAAGCCTTCTGTGACCGTGATAGCCCCTGTCCGGCTCGCACGTCGCGTTGTCCGCGAAATTCGCGTGCGTGAGCATTACGCCCTTGCTCTGACCGGTCGTGCCGGACGTGAATATAATCGCCGCGAGCATGTCGGGAGTAATTTCCGTTTTCGGCACGCGTCCGGCGTACTTCTCGAGTATGTCGGATAGCGCGGTTGTACCGGGGTAGTCCGAGTGCATATGCACGATTACCTTGACCTGCGGACAAAGCTTTTTAAGCTCCTCGGCGCAGTCCTCGCGTTTTTCGTCGATGAATATAACCTCGGAGTCGGAGCGGTTTATCTCGTCGGCAAGCGCCTCAACGCTGTTGCCGACCGCGAGCGGAACGGACACATTGCCACTTAGCGCCGCGCCGAACCAGCCGAGCAGGAACTCGTAGCTCGTCGTACCGAAAATAGCGGAGTGAACCTCGCGCCCGAACGTGTCCTCAAACCATGCCGCAACGGCGTTCACGTCGTGCTTAAATTCATTAAAGGTTTTGTCGATAAAGTCTTTTTTAACGCGCGTCCTGAAAAACGGCTCGTCGCCGAAACGGTCGGCGGCGGTGTAAACAAGGTCGCGCAGGGTTTTTATGTTGTCGCGTGAAAACATGGTATACCTCTCTTTTCTACTTCTGTTCCTTCAAATAATTCACCAATTCCTCCACGGTTTTGCACTTACCCGCCTCGGACTCGTCAATTTCCACGTCAAACTCGTCCTCTGCGTCGCCGAGCATACACATAAAATCATACGAGTTAAACCCCAAATCCTCCGAAAAACGCGCCTCGGGTACGATTTCGCTCTCGTCAACCTCGACGTAATTCATTATAAGCTCTTTTAACTGTTCCAGCATTTTTATATCCTCCTTGCATAATTATACCATGTCCATAATTTCCTGAACCGTCGCGTTCGGGTTTTCGATGCTTCTAAACAGCACGCGTCCGAGGTAGTAGTACAGGAACTCAATCTCCTGCGGCGTCGCAACGTCGCTCTGGTAACCGAAATGGAAATTGAGACCGCCGTCGTTGGGACGGTGCATAGCCGTGAGGTAGAACGCCTGCGGCTGCTTGCCGCTCGAATACCAGAAATTCTTGTACGGTATGCCCTTAAGGTACGGCGCTATGCTCTTGAGTGTCGCGGGCTGATACGTGAAGCCGACACTCTCATAACCGCCGCGCGGCGCGTAGCCGTATATTTCACGCTGATTTTTGTAGAACGTCATAGGTCCGTACTCGGAGTGCTTGAACAAATCGTTCTGCGCCTTGTCTATAATGTCGAGCGACTCGAGAACGGTGTTGTCCGGCTCGACGATCGTGCGCAGCGTCATGCAGTGCATCCTCACGCCGCCGCACTTTTTGGCAAGAACGGTCGAGCGTCTTGCGACGAAATCCTTGATACATATATCCTTTTCGTTATTGTTAAACTTCGATAAAACGGTGCGCAGACCGTGCAGCAGCAGAACGCTCACGGGGTAGCCGTGTTCCTCACAGAAGTCAACGAGCTTTTTCGTCGAGTCGACCTCCAGGGCGTACGTAACGGTGCTGCCCGCCGCGTCGCGCGACAAGAGCAGTCCGGCGCGCTGGTTGGGGTTGTTGTTTTCCCTGCGCTGCGTCTGCAGACGTCCGGGGCCTGTGAAATCGGTATAAATAGGCTCGGGACGTGCAAGCTGCTCCGCCCAGTATTTGTCATCGGCTTCCTTCTTTTTGCAGCCGGCGAGGTACTCCATGTCCTTCTTTACCGCTTCTATATATGACGTCATCGGCTTGGGATAGGGGAGATCGTACATAAGGCTGCAGTATATATCCATAACGTCGCGGTTAAACGTGATGATCGAAGCTGCGTCCATTGTCGCGTGATGCACGTTCATGTAATAGCCGTTGTAGCCGTCGGGCATTGACACAAGCACGATACGCGAAAGCGGGCCGCTGAATGTGTCGAACGGCTGACTTGTCCAACCGTCGAGAATGGCGTGCGCCTTTTCCTCGCTCAAATCCGAGAAATCGTAGTACTCGAAGTGCTGATGTTCGTACGGCATGACGTACTGCCAGATTTGTCCCGTCTCCGGCTCTTTCCAGAACCTAAGGCGCATCGTTTCGCAGCGCGACACCGCGCGGTTCAGCGCCTCGCGCAGAAGCGACATATTTATATCCATCTGCAGGTAACGCCCCGTGCCGAGGTTGACAATCTCCTGCGTCGGACTGAACGACATCGTGTATAAATGCAGAAGCTCCGCCTCGGTAATGGGGTAGCAGTCGCGTTTTATACCGCCTATAATTTTCTCCATCTGTAAATCCCTCCGTTCTCTTGATCGACTGTTTGTTTCTAAATATTTACATATACATACAGTGTATCACCAAACCCCGCCAATGTCAAGAATATACAGCGTATATGCAGTTTTTTTCACTTTATAGAACGGATTTTTGTTGAATAGTTGTTGAGGGTGCTGTGAGCCGCACATCGTATGCCTCCCCTACTAGGGGAGGTGTCGGCAAAGCCGACGGAGGGGTTTGGGTTTCAGCTTAAATAAACCCCTCAGTCACACTGCGTGTGACAGCTCCCCTATTAGGGGAGCCATACGGCGTGAGGCGCATATCGTGAGCCTCCCCTCAAGGGGAGCCTTACCGCGTAGATCGCCCCTACTTGACACAATTAGACAAAACGGTTATAATAAACATGTGGAAATCTTTACTGTCAATGTCGACCTTATATCTTCATAGACAGAGATGGTTAAAAAGGACGGTTGCCTGTCATCCCGCAGGAGCGGAATGGAGGCGTGTATACAGCTCCTGAAGGGAAATATCCCGAAGGGAGGGATACATACTTTGTCTGTTATCATTGATGTCTGCACCGTTATCAGTGTAGCAATAGGTATAGTATCGCTGATATTGTATCTTTATGACAGAAAGAAAAAGTGAGCCGTCTGCCGCCAACAGAATAGGCTCACTTTTGAGGCTTAGTCCTCAATAGATTGGCTCATTTGTGTGGCAACCGTCTGGTTTCCACACTTTTATTATAGCATATTTTATTTTGAAATTCAATAGTTTTATGAAAATTTATTTCCGAAGCGGGCGAACACGGTTCGCCCCTACGGTACACGATTTTAAAATTACGGGTGTAGGGGACGGCGCCCCGACGTCCCGTTTTCGTGTGGGCAACCGCCCATCGTGAGGCTCCCCTTTGTTACAGCGTTTGTTGCTTCGCAACACGCCTACAACACGCTATGCGTGTTGTTCACTTGAGGGGAGCTGTCGGCGGAGCCGACTGAGAGGTGGTTTCTAAAAATGCCCATTACCACCTCTCCGTCATCGCTACGCGATGCCACTTCTCCTCAAGGAGAGGCTGACGGGTTGCGCCGCTCACCGTAGGGGCGACCCTTGCGGTCGCCCGCACCGCGCAGAAAACAAAACGGGCGACCGTGAAGGTCGCCCCTACACCGATAATTTTGAATTGCACCCATAGGGGCGAACCGTGTTCGCCCGAAATTTTATCTTTAAAATTTACATTTTCTGGAAATTCTATTGACAAAATGGAAAAAGAATGGTATATTATATACGCTACATATTTCAAATTAAATTTAATATTTGTGCAATTTGTGTTGTGTTTTATTCTGCGTCTGCATTTTTGTTGAAAAAAATGCAGTTAAAACTTAATAGCAGATTGCATGAATAAAAACGCAATTGCATAGAGCTTTAAGATTTGAAATGTGTAGCAACATTACAGGCTGCGTTTTTTATTGCGTAGCCTGGAATACGGGCTGCGCATTTTTTGATTGCGCCGATGAGGGAGGTGTAAGTCATGGACAAATACGAGGAAATGTACAAGACGCTGTTCAACAAAATCACTGAAGTGATAGAGGAACTCAAAAAGGTTCAGCAGCAGGTCGAGGAAATGTACATAAGCAGTGAAGAGGACGAGTAACACGCTCCCGAAGGGCAGACCTTCGGGAGTTTTTTTTTCATTTTATGCAACAAAATTCTTGCCGAAAAACAAAAAATAATGTATAATAAAGATATATGATACAGAGAGGGGGAGTGGTGCATGATGAAAACGATTACCGCAGCCGGACTGGCTATGGCTTTTTCTGCCATTCTGACACTCTTTCCACTCTCAACCCAAACGGACGAAACGAGCGTCAACACAAACGACATTCAACCTGCCGAAACGGTAATCGCCGAAGCATCGGCGCCGCCCGAAGCGGTACCGACGCAGTATGCGGAGTATGAAGTGTGGGACAGCGGCGGAAATTTTGAAGTGTGGGACAGTGACGGAAATCTTGTCGAAAACGAAGGTATGCTCGTACGCAGTGACGGCGAGTACAGCAACGGCACGGAAATGTACATAGTCGAACCTGCGCCCGACGCTTTAATGAACAGCGACAGCGGCGCGGAGCAGTACGTTCCTTACTCGGAAATGGACGCCGACAGAACGGTAGGCTGGTACGTAAAGCGCTTCTCTTACGGTCTTGACGATTTAACGGGTCAGATAGAGGCTTACATAAAGGATAAGGACGGCGAGTGGGGCGTTTATGTAAAAAATCTGAAAACGGGACAGCAGCTTATTTTAAACGACGGGCATTATTCGAGCGCGAGCATTATAAAGCTGTTTATTATGGCGGGCGTGTACAACGACATAGCCTACGGCAGCATTACAAAGAACGAGGAAGTCAACGAGCTTCTGTGGGAAATGATAACGGAAAGCGACAATTACGCCGCGAACCGTCTTGTACAGATTATGGGCGGCGGCAGCTACAAGCGCGGTTTTGAGAGTGAAAACAACAACAGCAAAAGCATGGGCGCGGTGCTTACAAGCCATACATCTCTGTTTGCGGGCTATGACGATTACGTATTCTACGCGCCGAACAGTGTTTCGCCCTACGACTGCGGTATCGCGCTTGAAAAAATGTACCGTCACGAGCTTGTATCGTACGAGTACAGCGACGAAATGCTCAGTCTTTTGAAATATCAGACGCGAAGATGGAAGATACCGTACCCGCTGCCCGAAGGGACTGTGGTTGCCAATAAGACCGGTGAAAACAACACAGTTGACAGCGACATTGCGATTGTGTACTCGCCGTCGTGCGACTACATTCTGTGCGTGCTGACGAACCACGCGCCGTCCGGTACGGAGGGCATAAGAAATATATCGGCAATGACCTACAATTATTTCAATCCGTAAAAAGCTCCCGAAGGGTAAACCCTCGGGAGCTTTAAATTTAAGGGGTAAATCAGTTGTACATATGGCTCGGCAGACCGCCCACCATGATAGGCGAAAGCTCCGCCTGAATGAGCGGGTTCGCGTAGGAGATAAATTCGGGTGACACGTATGTGCCGTCGTTTATAATCCACTCGAGCGGTACTTTCTTCTCTATGTTCGCAATCTTGTTTATGTCGTAAGGCTCGGTCGTACACTGGTAGGGGTTGTTCGTGACGCGGTTGAATATAATCATCTTCGCCGTTTCACCCCTGAACGCCGCCTCGACCGCGTGACCGCCCGCAACGAACGCCTCGGTTATATCGACTCTCGAAACGATGTGCGACGAGCATCTCTGCAGTATGCTTAAATCGATCGCCCTTGACTTGCAGCCGTACTCGGACGTTATGAGGTTCGCGAGGTACTGCGCGGTTCCGCCGAGCGTCATGTGACCGAACGAGTCGGTAAACTTCGCCTGACTTGAAATCTGTTCGCAGACGTATGTGCCGTCGGCAAGCTTCAAGCCCTCGCTGACCGCCACAACGATCGACTTCTTTTCCTTTCTAAGTTCGCCGACCTTCTGCAGGAATTTATCGGTGTCGAACGGAAGCTCGGGGAGGTAGATAAGATCGGGGCCTATGCAGTCCTCGCGCTTCGCGAGCGCCGCCGAGGCTGTGAGCCAGCCCGCGTTTCGTCCCATTATCTCCACGACGTGTATGTTCTGGTTGCCGTACACGTTCGCGTCCTTTATAATCTCCTTCATCGACGTTGCGATAAACTTCGCCGCGCTGCCGTAGCCCGGAGTGTGGTCGGTTTCGGCAAGGTCGTTGTCGATAGTTTTCGGCACGCCCATAAAGCGTATGTCGCTGCCCTCACGCGCGCCGTAATCCGACAGCTTCTTTATAGTGTCCATCGAGTCGTTGCCGCCTATGTAGAAGAAGTATTTTATCTCGAGGTTGTTCAGCTTTTGAAAAATCTTTGAATAAATCGCCTCGTTGTCGTCAATGTCAGGCAGCTTGAATCGGCACGAGCCGAGGTACGCCGACGGCGTTCGCTTTAAAAGCTCGATGTGCAGATCCGTCTTGATATGATCCGCCATGTTTATGTAGCGATCCTCCAGAAAACCGGCTATACCGTTTTTCATACCGTAAATTATTCCGGCGCCTCTGTCGCGCGCCGTCTGGAAAACACCCGCGAGACTTGAATTGATAACCGAGGTGGGACCTCCCGACTGACCGACAATTACATTTCCGATACTCATATTTAACCTTCCCTTCGAATTTTATTATAATATATCTATTATACACCAATAAAACCGAAAAGTCCATAGTTTTATTAGTATTTTTTCACAAATATATTGAAATTTTCCGTAATATGCGTTACAATATACGGGTACGAAGCATAGGAGGAACACGGAGATGAATGAAGGTAACGAAATACGAATACTTAACCGCAAAATATATCTCTACATGACGGAGTTTTTCGCGGGAATGTCGGTCATGGCGGTGGAGCTTGCCGCGAGCCGTTTTTTGGCGCCGTATTTCAGCTCGTCACAGATAGTGTGGACGATAATAATAGGAACTATAATGATAGC
Source organism: uncultured Clostridia bacterium (assembly GCA_947626045.1). Lineage (GTDB taxonomy): Bacteria > Bacillota > Clostridia > UBA1381 > UBA1381 > Hominilimicola. The sequence continues at coordinate 8,751 of CANQQS010000056.1, forward strand.
GATGGCGCTCGGCAACATATACGGCGGCAGAAGCGCAGACAAGAACCCTAACCCCGACAAGCTTTACGGCAGGATACTCATATCGGCTGTATGGATAGCCGCGATACCGTTTCTCGGCAAGCTTGTGATAATAGGCGTGTCGGGACTGCTTGTCGTCGCCGTAAGCACGAATTTCCTCATATGGGCAGCGTTCATAACCTGTATGATTGTGTTTGTGTTTCCGCTGTTTCTGCTCGGAACGGTAACGCCGTCACTCGTGAAGTACACCGTTGACAGCCTCGACGACAGCGGCAAAACGGTCGGCGCGCTCGGCGCGGCGAATACGATAGGCAGCATCATAGGCACATTCGTGCCGACGTTCGTTTCGATACCGGCAGTCGGCACTGCTATGACGTTCCTGATATTTTCGGGCATTCTGCTTGCGCTGGGACTTATCTACTTTATATCGTGCAAAAAGGGAATAGTGAGATGTATAGCCGCGCTCGTGCTGTTTATCGCGTTCTTCTGCTGCGGGAACCTTACGGGCTTCGCATTTTGGGAGGACAACATAACATACGAGGGAGAGTCGGTGTACAATTATCTGCAGATTAAAGAGCAGGGGAATATGACGATGCTCTCCACGAACGTCCTTTTCGGAACACAGTCGGTGGACGTGAAGGACGGCTCGCTTACGGGTATGTATTACGATTACGCGCTTGCCGCGCCGTACATGACCGAAACTGACGGAACGAAGGATATATTGATTCTCGGCATGGGTACGGGTACTTACGCCAAGCAGTGCAGACGGTACGTTGGCGACGTAAACGTGTCGGGTGTGGAGATTGACGGTAAAATAACGTCGCTCGCTTACAGTTATTTTAACCTTCCGAAGGATATTCCGGTGACAGAGTTCGACGGACGCGCCTACCTTGCCGCCGATGATAAAAAGTACGATGTGATAATGGTTGACGCGTACCGTGACATAAGCATACCGTTTCAGATGTCGTCGGTGGAGTTTTTTACAAGTGTAAAAGAGCATCTGAACGATAACGGCGTACTTGTGGTCAATATGAACATGATTTCCGAGGACGACGACGGTATAAACGCGTACCTTTCGGACACAGTATCAGCCGTATTCGGGAATGTGTACACGGCTGACGTTTTGGGTTCGGAGAACCGTGTGTTGTTCGCGTCGGATAACGGCGGAATGATAGACGCGTTTAAAAGAAACACGTCAAACCTCGATGACAAAAGCCTTAAAATGCTTATGGATCGCGTAGGGAAGGGGATAGAGCGGTACAGTCCGACGGGTAAAATCCTGACGGACGACAAAGCTCCGGTGGAGCTTCTCAGCATGAGTGCGATAGACGGTCTTATAGGCGGCGAGCTTTCCTATTACAAGGATATTATCCGCGAGCAGGGTATAGAAGGACTTATGAATTCATTTTAAAAAGGACGCCGCGGCGTCCTTTTTACTCTTACGCTTTACGCTTTCTTATTTTCACCACGGCTGTCACAGCCAAACATGCAGCCGCAGCGATACACATCATAGGCAAAGTACCGAGGCTTCGGCTTTTTATCGCATCGGCGGGCAGTGAGGACGAGTTAAACACAAGCGTCCTGTCGTACCACTGTTCCTTGCGCGTACTCCACGCGGCGCAGCTTATGTCCGCGTCGAGCGCGTCAACGGGTACGGTGTACGTGTATTCGCCGTTGGCGTTTTCCTCAAAGTATATGCAGTCGCTGTCGGGCGCGGCTGACGCTTCCTCGCTCGTACCCATAAACAGCTTTCCATACCCTTTGCCGCTCAGCGTTATAACGGCGTTCATTTTGCCGTCCGACACGGTTAGCGTGCAGTCGGTTACGCGGAACATCGACGAGCTTGACGTCACCTCGACATTGCTGTAAACCCCGTTGCTTAATCTGTCCGCACCGATTGGCGTTCCGTCCGCGAAGCATACGAGCTGCGGCAAAAGCGCGAGCAGCATACATAAATAAAATACAATTTTCTTCACAATTTACTCTCCCGTCTTATCCATAGCGTCCTTTACGTGTCTTACGTATATCTGCTGAATTGCGGGTATTTCGCCCATGCCCTTAAGAACGCACTCAACCTCAAAGCCCTCTTTTTCAAAAACGCTCTTCCACGAATCCTCCTCATCGCCCGCCATATCGTTGTTGGCGTGGTCGCCCGCGACAATCATAAGCGGTCTTAAAATGACCTTCGTGTAGCCGTTGTCCTCAACGGTCTGTATTACCTCATCAAGCGTCGGCGTGGCTTCCACAGTGCCAATATAGTAATTCTTGGGACCGTTCGACGTGTACACGTCCTGGAGCTTCGCGTAGGACGAATTGGAGTCGTGTTCCGTGCCGTGTCCCATAAGCACAACAGCCGTATTCTCGTCCGTGACGTACTCCGCCGTATCGTCGGCGACAGCAGCCGCGACGTCCGCGTAGTCCTCGTTCGTGTTGAGCAGCGGCTCGGCTACCGTAACACTGTCAAACTTGTCCCTGTACTTCTCAATTTCCTCAACGGTGTCGTCGTACTCGTAGCCGTGCATAACGTGTGTCGGCTGCACGATAAGCTCCTTAACGCCGTCCGCAACGAGCCTGTCGAGAGCCTCCGTCACGTTGTCAATCTCCAGACCGTCGCGCTCCTTAAGCTTATCGATGATAATCTGGCTCGTGAACGCGCGTCTGACCTCGTAATCGGGGTACGCGTCCGCAAGCGCGTTTTCAATCGCGCCGATAGTCTTTTCGCGGCTGTCGTTGTAGCTTGTGCCGAAGCTTACGGCGAGTATAACGCCCTTCGCGCCGTCACTTTCCTGCGCCGTCTCGTTTGACGGCGCGCCGCCGCAGCCCGCGAGCGTCAGCGCTGCGGCTGCCAATAATGCGATAAGTCCTCTTTTTTTGATTTTCATAAGTATTACATCCTTTCTTTGTTGTATGTATTAATGTATCTTTCAAACATTTCCTCCGAAACGTCAAAAAGCTTCGTCATATTTGCGGCGGTAAACACATCGTCCGCGCCGCCCATGCAGAACACGCACCCGTCCTTAAGGCACAGCGCGCTGTCGGAAATTTCGCGCGCCATGTCAAGCTCGTGCATCGACATTATCACAGCCGTATTTTTCTCCGCCGCAAGACGGCGCACAGTTTCCATAAACGCTATTTTGTGGCGCAGGTCGAGGTAAGACGACGGCTCGTCGAGTATAAGCACCTCCGGCTGTTGGCATATTGCCCGCGCAAGCAGTATACGCTGACGCTGACCGTCGCTCACGGCGTTAAAATCACGCTCCGCGAATTCCTCCGAGGCTGTAAGCCGTATCGCCTCGCTTGCCGCTTCTCTGTCTCTATCGGTAAGCGCCCCGAAAAAGCCGGTGTACGGGTACCGTCCCGCTTCGACCACCTCGCGGCACGTCATAAGGCTTGCGTTCACGCGCTCCGTGAGCAGCGCCGATATTTTTTTCGCGCGCTCGCGCGACTGTATTTTATCCGCGTCCGCGCCGCATATGTAAACGTGTCCGCCGCGTCGCGGAAGCTGCATCGCGAGCGTTTTCAGCAGTGTTGACTTGCCAGATCCGTTTGGACCTATAACCGTCATAATCTCGCCGCCGCGCACCGAAAAGCTCACATCCGTTAAAATATCGCTCGTATATCCGGCGCAAAGCGACCGCGCCTCGATTTTAACATTATCCATTCATACCGCCCCGCTTTCCGCGTATCATCATCAGTATAACGACCGGTGCGCCGAATATCGCCGTAACGGTGCTTATGCCAAGCTCCGTCGGCGCGAACACGGTTCGCGCGAGCATGTCGCACAGCATACAGAATATGCCGCCGCCGAGGAAGCACGCCGGTATAAGTATGATAGGCTTCGACGTTCTGAAAATGCGCCGTATAATATGCGGCACGGCTATTCCCACGAACGACACGGGCCCCGCGAACGCCGTCACACACGCCGCAAGAAGTCCCGAAAGGAGAATCAGCGCGGTGCGCAGAAGCCTTACGTTCACGCCCATGCTGACCGCGTATTCCTCGCCGAGACCGTACGCGCCGAGCGGCTTCGACAGCAGGAACGAGCCGACAAGCGCGGGGACGGTCACAACCAGTATTACAATTACGTTTTCCGTAGTCATGCCCGAAAAGCTGCCGATCGACCAGCTGTGCAGGTTCGCTATATCGCTGTCCTGCGCGAATGTTATCACAAAATCGGTGACCGCCGTGCATATATACCCTATCATAACGCCGCACACAACGAGCATCGACATACCCCTTACGCGCCGCGAAATCAAAAGCACGAACGCGAGCGACGCCATGGAGCCGACAAACGCCGCGCCGACCATAGCCGCCGACGAAAGCGGCACGCGTGACGCGGCAGCGCCTATCATAACGAGCGCGGCTGTCAGCTTCGCGCCAGACGACACGCCGAACACAAACGGACCCGCTATGGGGTTGCGGAAAAACATCTGCAGCAAATATCCCGCGAGCGCAAGCGCACCGCCCAGTATCAGAGCCGAAAGCGCGCGCGGCACGCGTATTTTCGTTATAATATCGTAAGCCGTGCCGCTGCCGCCGCGCAGCAGTATTCCTACCGTCTCCGAAACGGAAATGTCCGCGCTGCCGAACGCGAGGTTAAGGCAGAGCGCGAGAACGGTCAGTGCCGCAAGCGCGGCAAACGCAAACACGTGTCTCCTTTTCATTCGCCGCCTCCTTCGAGCCTGTACAGGTACGCTGGCGGATTATTCTCCGTATCGCCCGTAAATATCGAATGGAAGTCGGTTATGATTGCGCCGAGCTTCATCGTCTCCTGGTACATGCTGTCGCGCGTACACCACGCGTTGCCGCTCTTTACCGCCTTAAAATCCGCGAGCATGGCGTTTTTCGCTACAAGCTCGTCAATCGTGTGTATCTCGCCGCCTATTGTGCTGTTGTAAATAAGCACGTCGGCGTCCTTCGCCGTTTCGTAAAAACGTTCCGGTTCAAGCTTGACCGTTGAGAGGCGCGTGTCGTCCTCAAGGTCGGTAAACACGTTGCTGCCGCCTGCGAGGCTTATCATTTTTGAAACGTAATCGCCCGACTTCCGCGTTACAGCCTGACCGCCGGCGTTTATGTAGAAGAACACGACCGTCTTGCCGGTGTCCGCGTCAGCAGTCACCGCGTCAAGCTGCGCCGCCTGCTCCTTCATCAGCGCGTCGGCTTCATCACCCTTGCCGAGAAGCTCCGCGTACACCCTTATCCATTCGCTCCGACCGAGCGGGTGAGTTTCGTAGCTTGACAGGTCTGTAAGAACTGTAATGCCGAGTTCCTCGAGCTTTTCTTTCACCTCCGGCGCGTACTCTATCATCGTTGACTGCACGGACAGCTTACAGCCGTTCGTCAGAAGCATTTCGTAGTCGGGTTCGTTGTAGTCGCCGGCGTACAGCATATCGCCCTTTTCCATCGCCTCGCGCGCGTAGTCAATATACCACTCGTCCGCCTCCGAACCCGAAAATTTAATCGCGCCGCCGCCGTCAATCGCGTCGAAAAGTCCCATTGCAGCGGTCGCGGCGAGGTATATGTTACTGACGGGGCGGTTTATGATTTTCACGCCGCCGTCAAGACCGTCGGGCGCGTCCATGCCCTCAGGCACTATAAGATAATCGTCGCCCTCGGTGTAAATCATCGAGTAACCGCCCTCATAGCGGTCAATCGTGAATTGGTCTGCGTACAGATTTTCCACGCGCTCCTTAAATTTAAGCCCCGCCAAATCATGACCGCTTTCCGGCACGGCTTCCTTCGCGCCGCAGCCCGACAAAACAGCGGCGCATACAAACGCGGCAAATATCGGTAAAAGCTTTTTCATTTACGTTTTCTCCTTACTGCAAAAATCACGCACAGCGCGGCAAGAACAGCGCCCGTCACGCAAACGCCCCACACCGGCGCAGCCGAAGCGTTACCTGCCGGAACGGGGGAGGTAAAGCGCAGCGTGTAATCTATCATGTGCGGCTCACTCATCGCGACCGTCTCCGCGCGCACCGGAATATCCGCGTCAAGCGCCGCAACGTCTATCACAAACCGCGAGTTTCCGCCGTCGTTTACGGGGTAATACTCCTTGCCTCCAAGTTCCATATAATCGTAATTCGGACTGTTCCACTCTATCACGGCAGTCATACCGCCGTCCGTCACTGTAAGCTCCGTCGGGGATTTTACCGTTGCCTTACCGCTGCCGCCCGTAAGCGACACGTCCGCCATATAATTTCCGTTTTCCATATCACACCGCCTCAAAAAAATAACGCCTCGGTTCAAAAGTCCGAGCGCACAAACATACTGCGGCGGCAAAGCCTCCGCAAAACGTACGGTCAATTTTACTCGTGACCTTATCGTACCGCCGCACGGCAGGTCTCCCGACTTGCGCATCATCGCCCGCGGGACGCCTTCCCGACATACGTCAGTGGCATATTGTCCCGAGGCTCCGCAATTACGGTGACGAGTTCGCGCGGGATTTTCACCCGACTTCCCTTTTCACCGTGACAACGGCGTTGACCGTTTCACGACACCCTGCGGCACAGTATTAAATTTCTATATCAGTATAACATATAAACATGGCAGTGTCAACATTTACGGAAAAGACGGATTTTAAAATAAAAGCAATATGAAACGCTTGAAAAAAATCCCAAAATATGGTAAAATATAATTTACATTTTCATCATGTGTACGCGTAAAAAACGGGGGAAAAGTTAAAGAAAGGATTAAAAATTATGCAAGAGAACAAACGACATTCATTCGGCGGCACGCTCGGATTTGTGCTTGCCGCAGCGGGCAGCGCGGTGGGACTTGGAAATATCTGGAGATTTCCGTCGCTTGCCGCGAAGGACGGCGGAGGACTGTTCCTTCTCGTCTACCTCATACTAACGCTGACATTCGGCTTCACGCTGCTTGCGAGCGAGGTAGCGATAGGCAGAAAGACAAGGCAAAGCCCGCTTACAGCCTACCGCAATGTTCATAAGGGCTTCGGCTTTTTGGGACTCATTGCGTGTCTCGTGCCGTTTCTCATCCTGCCGTACTACTGCGTGATAGGCGGCTGGGTGCTCAAATACGCCGTGGGATTTATAACGGGCGCGGGCGCGGCAATGGCGGACAAATCGTATTTTTCTAATTTTACCTCGGGTCAGTGGGAACCACTTATATACCTCGTAATATTCCTCGTGATAACGTCGTTCATCGTAATACGCGGCGTCAACAGGGGAATAGAAGCAATGTCGAGGCTGATCATGCCGGTACTCATTGTGATTGTGATAGGTATAGTCGTGTTCTCGCTCACGATAAGCCACGATGTTGTAAACGAGGCGGGTGAAACCGTCACGCGCACCGGTGTTGACGGACTTCTCATCTACCTGATACCCGACTTTAAAAACGTGACGCTCAGCTCTCTCGTTATAACCGTTCTTGACGCTATGGGACAACTGTTTTACAGTATAAGCGTCGCTATGGGTATTATGGTCGCATACGGCTCGTACGTGCGCAACGGCGCGAACCTTGTTCAATCCGTCAATCATATAGAAATTTTTGACACTGCCGTGGCGATACTCGCGGGAGCGATGATTATTCCCACCGTGTACGTGTTCCAAGGCGCGGAGGGTATGCGTGCTGCGGGACCGAGCCTGATGTTTGTGTCGCTGCCGGACGTGTTTTTGAAAATGGGCTTTGTCGGCAATATTATAGGCGCGCTGTTCTTTATAATGGTACTGCTCGCCGCCGTCACAAGCTCCGTGTCAATTCTTGAAGCCGTAACGTCAAGCTTCATGGACGAGTTTAAAATGAGGCGCAAAACCGCCGCGATTACCGAAAGCGTTATAGCGCTCGCACTCGGCGTTATAGTCTGTCTCGGCTACAACAGGCTGTATTTCGAAGTCACTCTGCCGAACGGAAGCAGCGGACAGATACTCGACGTAATGGACTACGTGTCCAACCAGATATTGATGCCGATACTCGCCGCCGGAACGTGCATACTCATAGGCTGGTTCGCGAAGCCGAAGTACGTCGTTGACGAGCTTACGAGAAACGGCGAGCATTTCGGCAGAAAGACGCTTTACACAATAATGGTAAAATACGTCGCGCCGGTGCTTCTCATAGTGCTTTTCATACAGGCGATAGGCGTTTTGAAGCTGTAAATGAAAAAAATTCGTATTGAAACAAAAAAATAATAAAAATGTTATGTACAAATAACAAAATTTATGATAAAATATTAGACATATTATGGGAAAATTCCTAATATTTTTTAAAAACGAAAGGAGCGGTAACAATGAGCGATGTAATGGATAACGTAGTGGATAAGATAAAGGAAGAGGCGGTTAAGCTTAAAGACGGCGCGATAAAGCTCACGCACAAGGTAATCGGCAAGACGAACAACGTGGTTGACCGGACAAAGGTAAAGTTTGCCATAAGCGACATAAACGGCAAAATAAACGATATATACGCGAAGATAGGCGAGGAGCTTTACAAGAGCCACACCGACGGCACGACCGCGCCCGACTTTTCGGAGGAGTTCGCGTCGCTTGACGGTATGCACGGCGAGATCGCGGATTTGAACGATCAGCTCAACGAGCTTAAGGAGACGAAGCTTTGCGCAAGCTGCGGCACGTACAACGACAAGGATAACGAGTACTGCTCAAAATGCGGCGCGCCTTTAAACGGTGAAGCCGGTGAAGAAGCGGCGGCAGAGGAAGAGGCGGCTGCGGAGGAAGAACCTGCTGAAGCCGAAGCTGAAACCGAGACCGAAACAGCCGAAACCGAGGAAGCATAACAATTTGCCCGAAAAAATTTGCGGGAGAAGGGTGAACATATGAGTAACAAGGGTATGAACATACAGTCATATGACGGACAGGACGCTTTTTACAGCGGAACGGACGAGGAATATGAGGAATTTCTCCGACGCGCGAGCGAAAACATGAATTTTGACGACGAGCAGCCGTCCGAACCGGAGCCTGTGGAAAGCACGCAGAGAATAAACCTCAACGAAACGATAAACCTTCAAAACGTAATAGACAAGTTCAAAAAGACGGCGGGCGGGATAGGTCATGGCGCGAAGGCGATAAAGGAAACCGTCGCGGCAAAGATTGACAAGCTCATGGAAAAGAAGTCCGAGGAGGAAAGCGCGGCGCAGGAGGACGAAGCCGAGGCGGAGGATATGAAAGACAGCGCCGCTGATGACGGTATGCCGGCAGAAACGGATTTGGGCAGTGACATTGCAGATAAAATAGCCGATTCAATGACAAGCTCATTTAAAAAGCTTGACGAGATAAAGGGCGAAATGAAGGCAATGGCGGACGTACCCGAGCAGGTCGGCGGCGTGGCGGCGAAGATTGACAGCACGGGCGAGGTGATAAGCGCTTTATCCGAAAAGCTCGACGGCATAGCGAAGCAGCTTGAAACGCTATCGGAGAAAATATCCGACGCGGATAACGGAAACGACGCGTCCGTAAAGGACATGGCGGAGGACATAAAGTCGATCGAAACGGGCATAGCCGACGTAAGACAGTCCGTAGGCTCGGTGTCACGGCTCAACGACAGCGTTTTCGACCTCAAAAACACGCAGCTTAACACGAAAAACGCGGTATCAAACCTTGAAACGGCGTTTGCACGGCTTAAAAAGAAGTGCGTGCTCGGCATAACGGTAATGAGCATTTTGAGCGTAATTATAATCGCGCTCGAAATACTGCTCATGTTGTCGTAATTAAACGGATAAATTTCAAAGAACAAAATCGTACGATTTTGTTCTTTTTTTTGTTAAAGATATTGCAAAAATATAAAACCTGTGTTACAATTATTGTATAATATTTAATAATAAGGAGGATAATTACAAATGTTAAAGGAAGATGTTATTAAGCAGCTTACGGACTGCGGTCTTGTTGCCGTTGTAAGAGCTAACAGCGC
>CANQQS010000057.1 GCA_947626045.1 uncultured Clostridia bacterium
GCGCGTTTAATATTACATATGAAAACAACGCGGCAGCCGTAACCGCTCCCGAGGGAAATTATACGGTTATTTTCGCCGCGTATGACAACGGCGCGCTTGCGGACGTTAAAATTAAAACTGTGAACGTCGGCGCGGAAGGAACGGTGTCCGTTTCGACGCCCGAAGGCTTTGACACCGAGGGTAAAACTGTAAAAGTAATGCTTTGGAGCAGCTTGAACGGTATGCGCCCGCTTTGCGCAGCGGACGCGGCGTAATATTACGCGCTCATGCGCAGCTTGGGAGGAACACGTTATGAGAATAGCCGTTTGCGACGACGATTTCAGAGACAGAGAAAAGCTTGAGGAAGCTTTGAAAAAGTGCGCTCCGACAGAGTGTGCGGAAAAATTCGCCGACGGCGGGTCAATGCTTGAGGCGGCAAAAAATCCGCCTTCGTTCGACGTTGTTTTTCTCGACATATACATGCCCGGCGAAAACGGTATAGATATTGCCTCAGAGCTTAAGAAAGTCTCTCCCGAAACAGGCATAGTGTTTGTTACGACAAGCAGGGAACACGCCGTTGAGGCGTTTTCCCTCTATGCCGCTCATTATCTTATAAAGCCGGTGACGGCGGAAGGCGTCGCCGAGGCTTTAAAGAGACTGTCGGAGCTTCGCCTTAAGCGCAGGGACAGCGTTGTGTTTACTGTCGGACGCGAGAGAATAACCGTATTCCTGGATCAAATCTGTCTCCTTGAAAGCGACAATCATACCGTGAACGTTTCTCTTACCGACGGGCGGCGGCTTAAAGTGCGTATGCCGTTCAGTGAGGTCGAACAAATGATGAACGATAAATTTCTGAGGATAAACCGCGGAATAGTCGTAAATATGGACTGTATAGAAAAAATGGGAATGAATACATGCGTTATGCGCAACGGAATATGCCTGCCCATTACAATACGGCAGGGCGCGTCCATTCGCGCGGCGTACGACAACTATGTGTTTGACAGGCTTTCGGAGAGAAAAGATTTTTAGAGAGGGTGTGCCGTTATGACTTTTCTTGAAAATGCCATAGGTTTTTTCGCGCAGTTTTTTCCGTGCGCGCTTATGGTTTTTCTGCCCTTTCCGCAGGGAGCCTGCCGCGTTCACCGCAAAGGAATTTTTATATGCGCGGCTGCTTTGACGGCTCTGGCTGCTGCCGCGCTTCCGCTGACGCTGCAAAACGGCGCCGCGGACACCGCTCTTACCGCCGATATGTTTATGCTTTCGGCAATGGTTCTGACACTTGCGGCGTATATGCTGCTTGTGCGTGAAACGCTTGCAAAGAAGATACTCGTTTTCTTCATTGTACTGTTTTACGCCGCTCTGCAATACTGCATGGTAAACGTGCTGACCGCGCTATGCTCGGGCTTTCTCGGACTTTCGCCGGAATGCGGTGAGCATTCGGCGTATTCTCAGTGCGGGTGTGTGATGTACGCGGTCACAGCCGCGGTTTTGATGCCGATTATGATAACGTTCATGTCGCGCGCGCTTCGGGAATACATAAGCGCCGCCGAAACAAAGAGCATGCGACGCGAATTTCTGGTGCTGATTATTTCGACCGTGATTTTTACGGCGGTGATGATGTGCGTCGATTTTACGTATTATCACATTGAATACAGACTGTATTTAATGCTTCTGGCGCTGCTTGCCGTTTTGCTTATGTATCAGATAATGATTTACTGGCTGATAATCCGCGAGTCGGTGCGGCGCAAGCGTGACAGTGACCACCAGCGCGCGATGGAGATACAGCGTATACAATACGAGAAAATCGCGGGCGATATAGAGAGCACGCGCCGTATGCGCCACGATATGCGTCATCACTATACGGCGCTCAGTGATATGCTTGACCTGGGCAGGACAGACGAGATGAGGGAGTATCTTTCAAAGGTGACGGACACAACGGTCATGCGCGATAATGAGGTGTACTGCAAAAACATGACGATTAACGGACTTTTGCAGTATTATATAGGTCTTGCGCGCGACGCGGATATAAGCTGTAAGGTCATGGCGGACTGCGGCGAGCTTTCAATAGAACCGGCGGACTTGACTGTTCTGCTCGGCAATGCCATGGAAAACGCTATAAATTCATGTATGAAATGTGAAAATAACAGGTGGATCGATGTAAAAATAGGAACGGTGCGGGGTTCTTTGGCGATTGAAATATCCAATCGCTGCACCGCGGCGCGTATTAATCGCATTTTCCAAACGGACGACGGATATTTACCTGCCGAAGCGTTTATAAGCAAGCGTGCCGGAGGCGGATACGGTTTGCGCAGCATAGCTCATACCGCCGGCAAGTACGGCGGCAGCGCGAAGTTTCGCTTTAATGCCGAAAAAGAGACCTTTACGGCACGTATCAGACTGAACATAAACGCGGATATGTGACAAAAATCCCGAATAACAGCTTCAGGATTGTTCGATAGACAAAAAGACGCGGCATAAGCCGCGCCTTTCTTACGCTGATTAAAATTTTTCACTTTAACAGTTCCTTAACCAAGGCGTAAATATCGATGTGAATATCGTCAACGGTTCTGACCTCGCCGTTCTCAACGCACTTTATCCGCTTCCAGCCGAACTTTTCCGCGACGTACACCGCGTTTGCGTAGCTTTTTTCAAGGTATGCGCGGTCGCTTTCGTGTATGTCCCGGACCTCGCCGTCCGTAGACTTGTTGCGCCTGTTTTTCATAAGCTCCGCGCCGTACTCGGGCGGCATGTCGAGAAAAATCGTCGCGTCGGGGCGGGGGAGAGAGAACACGCCGTATTCCAGATTATCGAGCCACATAAGGAACTTGTCCTTTTCCTTTTCGTCGTCAATCTTGCTCGCCTGATGTATGAGATTTGACGAAACGTACCTGTCGGCGATTATGATTTTACCGCCGCCGTAATCCCTGCCCCAGTCGGTGCGGAAAGTCGCGAAACGGTCGGACGCGAAAAGAACGGATGTCGCGTACGCGTTCACGTCCGACGGCTTTTCTCCGAAAGCACCGTTAAGGTACATCTTGACGAGCGTTGACGACGGGTTGTCATACGCGGGGAACGACACCTGCCTCACAGGAAGTCCCTCGTCCGTGAGACGCTTTGTAAGAAGCTCCGTCTGCGTCTGCTTGCCGCTCGCGTCAACGCCGTCTATCGCTATAAGTATTCCCATAGTCAATCCCGCCTTTATTCCTGCTCGTATTTCTTACCGTTTTTCAGAACCGTAAACGCGAATTTCGGTAGGTCAGCCATACGCTTCGCTCTCCAAGGTTCCTTGCACAGACGGTAAAACCATTCCAGACCCGTCTTGCAGAAAAATTCGGGCGCGCGTTCAGCCGTACCGGCGAACACGTCAAGGCTTCCGCCGATACCCATTGCGACGCGTATATTCGTAAGGCTCGCCTTGTTTTTGTCAATCCATTGTTCCTGCTTCGGCGCGCCGAGGCATACGAAAATCATATCCGCGCCCGACTCGTTTATTTCGCGCACGATGCCATCTACCTCATCGTCCTTAAAATAGCCGTTCCGCATACCTGCAATTTTAAGACCGGGATAGTCCTTTGTGAGATTTTCGGCTGCTTTTTCAGCGACTCCGGGCTTGCCGCCGAAAAGGAACAGACTATGCTGCGACGCGCTCATTTTACCGAGTACCTTTTTCGCAATGTCAAATCCGGCAGCACGCTCTTTGAGCGGCTTTTTGAGTATTCTCGACGCGTACACAACGCCTATACCGTCGGCTGTAAGCAAATCCGCGCCGTTCAGAAGGTCTGCAAATTCACCGTCTCTGTACGCCCGCATTATAATTTCGGAGTTGGGCGTAAAAACTGAGTGGAATTTTTCCTCCTCCATAAACCGCATAATGAGGTCACTTGCCTCGTCAATCGTGACCATATCGACCTTTACGCCGAGTATATTCACCTTATCCATAATTTTTCCTCCGCGTTTTACCGCTCGTCGAGCGGAACATATTCCTTTTCGCCTATGATAGACTTGTACGCCGGACGTATAATTCTGCCGCAGCCGATGGTTTCCTCCAGACGGTGCGCGCTCCAGCCGGTAATTCTCGCGATTGCGAAAAGCGGCGTGTACATCTCCGGCGGTATGCCGAGCATCTTGTACACGAAGCCCGAATACATATCCACGTTCGCGCACATAACCTTGTCGCTGTGTCTTACCTCGGCGAACAGTCCCGCCGTGAGCCGCTCTATCGACTTATACAGTTCAAATTCTTCACGGTACTCGGGATTTAGCGTCACAAGCTGCTCCGCCTTTTCCTTAAGCAGCACGCAGCGCGGGTCGGAGTACGTGTAAATGGCGTGACCCATGCCGTATACAAGACCGGTGCGGTCGTATGCTTCTTTTTTCAGAATTTTAATGAGATAATCGGAAAGCTCGCCGTCGTCCGACCAGTTACCTACATTCGCCTTAATTTCCTCAATCATGCCCATAACCTTAGCGTTCGCGCCGCCGTGCTTCGGACCTTTGAGAGAACCGATAGCCGCGGCAATCGCGCTGTATGTATCGGTACCCGACGATGAAACGACGCGCGTCGTAAACGCCGAGTTGTTACCGCCGCCATGCTCCGCGTGAATCATGAGAAGCAAGTCGAGCATTTCCGCTTCCTCGCGCGTGTACCTGTTGTCAGGGCGCAGCATGTAGAGCAGATTTTCAGCCGTTGACAAATTCGTCTGCGGCGCGTGCAGATAAAGACTGTTGCCGTCGTGGTAGTGGCTCTTTGCCTGATAGCCGTAAGCCGCCATGACCGGCAGACGCGCGATAAGTTCTATCGACTGCCTGAGTATATTTCCTACCGATATGTCGTCGGGATTGGAGTCGTACGAGTACGACGCGAGTACCGCGCGGGCGATTTTATTCATAATATTGCCGCTCGGCGCTTTTAAAATCATATCTTCCGTAAATCCCGGGGGGAGGGGGCGCAGTATACCGATAAGCGACGAAAACTCCCGGAGCGTATTTTTGTCGGGCAGATGCCCAAACAAGAGCAGATACGCCACCTCGTCAAAACCGAAACGATTTTCGTTTTCACAGTTTCTCACGAGGTCGCACAGGTCGTATCCTCTGTAACGCAGGTGACCCTCAATCGGCACTTTTTTGCCGTTCTTCATCTCGTATCCGATAACCGAGCCTATTGAGGTAAGCCCCGCCATAACGCCCGTGCCGTCGTCGTTTCTCAGTCCTCTTTTAACGTCGTATTCCTTGAACAGATTTTTTGAAAAGGGCTTGTATATGTCCGTCGCCTCTTTCTCAAAGCGCGGCTGCAGTTTTTCCCTCAGCTCGTCATTGATGTATTCCATTTATATCACGTCCCTTTCTGATTATTTGAGCCGTACTATATAAGGCTCATCTGCGCGTCCGAAATCGCGCTTCCCGCGGCGGGAATGTTGCGCGAGCGGTACTTGTCGGCGTTTTCTATAACGCCCTCGTCCGCGCCCACGACCTTCACGATAACGCTTCCCTTGCGGCGCAGCGTCATAGCCTGTACGCCCTGCGTACTCTTAGTGGCTTTCAGCGGTATCTTTTCGGTGTTAAGGCACAGCGCACGGTTGTTGTTCGAGATAAGAATAACGTCAGTGTCACCCTCGGTAAAGCGTATATCACACACTGGCGACTTGTCGCTGTACGCGCCGATAAGCTTTTTGCGGTTGGTTTTCGTCTCGTAATTTTTAAGCTCCACCTTCGCCATTTTACCGTTCTCAAACGTGAACAGCATATATCCGCCGTAATCCGCCGTGACGACGACGTACAAAACTCTCTCGTCCTCGTCAAGCCCCAAAAGACCGGGGAGATACTCTCCCATTGTGCTCACCTTCGCGTCGGGCATATCGTACGTTTTCATCTTGTACGCGGCGCACTTGTCGGTGAAGAATATAAGCTCCGTCTTGTTCGTCGTTTCTATCGTCTGTAAAATCTCGTCGTTTTCCTTGAGCTTATGCTCGTTTGTGCTTGAACGGAGCGACACCGCCGAAATCTTTTTGAAGTAATTCTCCTTCGTGAAGAAAATCGTCAGCGGATAGTCGTCGACTGTGACGACCTCCTTATACTCCGTAACGTCCTCGCTCGTTATAAGCGTTGTTTTTCTCTCCTGACCGTACTTTTTGCTTATCCGTTTAAGCTGGTCGGCGATTACCCTTTTAACCTCTTTATCGTCGCCAAGTATGCGGTTAAGCTCTTCAAGCTCCTCCATGAGCTTTTCGATGTCGGCTGTGCGGTTTAAGATATACTCGCGGTTTAAATTGCGCAGCTTAATTTCCGCGACGTACTCCGCCTGAACCTTGTCTATACCGAAGCCGTCCATGAGGTTCGGCACAACATCCGCTTCAAGCTCCGTGTGGCGTATGATAGAAATCGCCTTGTCTATATCGAGCAAAATCTTTTTAAGACCTGTGAGCAGGTGAAGCCGCTCGCTCTTTTTGTCTATATCGTATTTTATGCCGTTCTTCACGCACTCCATACGGAACTTTATCCATTCGAGCAGTATATCTCTTACGCCCAGAACCATCGGGCGCGTCTTTATAAGCACGTTGAAATTGCAGCTGAAGGTGTCCTCGAGCGGCGTCATCTTGTACAGCTTTGACATAAGCTGGTCGGGATCCGTGCCGCGCTTTAAATCGAGCGTAATCTTAAAGCCGTTAAGACCGGTCTCGTCGCGCGCGTCGCTTATTTCCTTGAGCTTATTCGCCTTTACCAAATCCATAAACTTTCCGATTATCGCCTCGGACGTTGTGGTATACGGTATTTCCGTTATTTCAATGCAGTTGTTCTTTTTGTCGTACACGTACTTTGCGCGCATTTTGAAGCTGCCGCGTCCCGTCTCATATATGGCGCGCATTTCGTCCTCGTTGTATATTATATCCGCGCCCATCGAAAAGTCCGGCGCGGGCATATACTTCATAACGTCCGCCTTCTCGTTTTTCAGAAGCGCGACCGTCGCAGCGCACGTTTCGGTGAGGTTGAACGAGCAAATGTTACTCGCCATACCGACCGCGATACCCTGGTTGGGGTTTACGAGTATATTCGGAAACGCCGTCGGCAGAAGCGTAGGCTCCTGCATTTCACCGTCATAGCTATCGACGAATTTAACGGTGTTTTTGTTTATATCCCCGAAAATCTCCTGACATATCGGCTCGAGCCTTACCTCGGTATATCGCGGCGCGGCGTAAGCCATATCTCGCGAGAACTGCTTGCCGAAGTTACCCTGCGACTCCACAAGCGGGTGCAACAGCGCCTCGTGACCGCGCGTCAGACGCACCATCGTTTCGTAAATCGTCGCGTCGCCGTGGGGGTTCAGTTTCATCGTCTGACCGACCACGTTAGCCGACTTCGTGAGCTTGCCGCCCAAAAGCCCCATTTTATACATCGTGTACAAAAGCTTTCTGTGCGCCGGCTTAAAGCCGTCTATTTCCGGTATCGCTCTCGACACTATAACGCTCATCGCGTAGGGCATGTAGTTTTTTTCGAGCGTTTCCGTTATAGGCTGCTCGTCTATCGGAGCGTAAACTATTTCCTCGTCCTCTGTCTTTTTCTTTCTTGCCATGTTTTGTTCCTTTCAAACGGATTTAGCTCAAATCGAGCATTTCCATATAATCGCCGCCGAAGTCCGCGATGTAGTCCTTTCTCTCCTGCAAACTGTCGCCCAACAGAATATCGAACATTCTCGCTGTTCTCTCCGCATTCTCGGGCGTTACGCGTATAAGGCGGCGCGTCGCGGGGTGCATAGTCGTGAGGCTCATCATGTCCGGCTGGTTTTCACCGAGACCCTTCGACCGCTTAATATCGTAGTCGTCCTTGTCCTTGCTGAGTCCCTGTTCGTTCAGCATTTTCAATATGTCGTCCTTCTCGCTGTCGGTGTAGGCGAAATGCTTTTCACCCTTCCTTTTACCCTTCGTAACGGCTATCTCGTACAGCGGCGACTCCGCGATATACACCTTGCCCTTATCTATTAGCGTCGGCATAAGGCGGTAAATCATCGTAAGCACGAGCGTGCGAATTTGGAATCCGTCAACGTCCGCGTCGGTGCAGATTATAACCTTGTCCCAGCGCAGCTTGTCAAGGCTGAACGCTTCAATACCACGATGGTTGCCCGCCTTTATCTCCACGCCGCAGCCCAGAACCTTCACAAGGTCTGTTATAATATCGCTCTTGAAAATTCGGGGATAGTCCACCTTTAAGCAGTTTAATATCTTGCCGCGTATCGGCATGATTGCCTGGAACATCGGATCGCGCGCGAGCTTGCACGAGCCGAGCGCGCTGTCGCCCTCAACGATATACACCTCGCGCTTTGTAACGTCCTTTGTGCGGCAGTCCACAAACTTTTCGACGCGGTTCGTAATATCCATCGTGCCGGTGAGCTTGCCCTTGATCTCAATTCTCGTCTTTTCGGCTTTTTCACGGCTTCGCTTGTTCACAAGAACCTGATTCGCTATCTTTTCCGCGTCGGTCTTATTCTCGATAAAGTAAACCTCGAGCTGCGCGCGCAGAAATTCCGTCATAGCGTCCTGTATGAATTTGTTGTTTATAGCCTTCTTTGTCTGGTTCTCGTAGCTCGTCTGCGTTGAGAAAGAGTTTATGACGAGCGCAAGACAGTCGGCTATATCCGTAAAGCTTATCTTTGAATCGCTCTTTGAGTATTTGCCGTTTTGCTTCAAATATTTGTCAATCGCGTACACAAACGCGTTTTTAACAGCCTTATCGGGTGAGCCGCCGTGTTCGAGGTAGCTTGAATTGTGGTAGTATTCAAGCATATTCACCTTGTTCGAGAAGCAGAACGCGACCTGCATCTTCATCTTATAGTCCTCTTTGTCGGCTCTGTCGCGTCCCTCGCGCTCCGTTTCCCACGTCTCGACCGTCGTAAAGCCCGTGTCGCCGACCGTTTCCTTGAGGTAGTCCACAATACCGTTCTCGTAGAAATACTCGGTCATTTCCATGCCGTCCTCGGTCTCGTTGTAGAACACGAACCTGATACCGGCGTTTACCATAGCCTGCTTGTTGAGCGTGTCCCTGTAGTATTCGGCAGGTATATCGGTCTCGGTGAAAACGTCCTTGTCGGGCTTCCACCGCTGCGTCGTACCCGTCTGCACGCTCCTTGTGTCGCGCTTCGTAAGACCGCCGACGTTTTCGCCCTTTTCAAAATGGAGCGTGTAAACCGTCTTGTCGCGCACAACGGTAACGTCCATGTACTCGCTTGAATACTGCGTCGCGCACGCGCCCAGACCGTTGAGACCGAGACTGTAGCTGTACATGCCACCCTTGTTGTTGTCGTACTTGCCGCCGGCGTAAAGCTCGCAGTACACAAGCTCCCAGTTGTAGCGTCCCTCGGCTTCGTTGTAGTCGAGCGGTATGCCGCGTCCGTGGTCGCGCACCTCTATAGAGCCGTCCGCGAAACGTGTCACTTCAATAAGATTGCCGTAACCCTCGCGTGCCTCGTCGATCGAGTTTGACAATATTTCAAAAAAAGAATGTTCGCAGCCCTCCAGTCCGTCCGAGCCGAATATAACAGCCGGACGTTTTCTCACCCTGTCCGCACCCTTAAGGCTCGTTATGGAGTCGTTGCCGTATTCCTGCTTCTTTTTCGCCATTTACGTATTTTCCTTTCTTAACCAAAATCAAGATATAGAAGTTCTATTATAATTATACCACCACATATGCTAATCTGTCAAATACGGCGTTTTCTCGTTTACATTAAAATAATGTTACAAAACGCAAAATTCTCCGCATAAGTATTGTTTTGGAGAAAAAACTGTGATAAAATTCATATGAATTATGTAAACGGAAAGGCAAGGTAGCGAATATGATGAACGCCGCTTACGTATACTTGCAGATATACAGGCTGTTTGATTTTGTGACGCCCGTGCGTGCTGACTGCGGCAGGCTGTGCGGTAAGGCGTGCTGTAAGGGTGACGACAGCGGTATGCTGCTGTTCCCGGGCGAGGAGGAGGTTTTTAAGCTCTTAAATCCCAAAGGAATAAGGATTGAAAAGACAAATCTTCAATATAAATTTGAGGGGAAAAATCACACCGTTTCGCTCGCCGTGTGCAATGGGACGTGCGACAGGTTCCAAAGACCGCTCGCGTGCAGAATTTTTCCGCTGACGCCTTATCTTTCAAAGGACGGCAAAATTGAAATTATAGTAGATCCGCGCGGCAAGGGTATATGCCCGATGGCAAAAGCTATGCTTTTGGAGGATTTTGACGGCGTGTTTGTTCGTAATGTGCGCCGCGCGTTTACGCTGCTTATGAAAAACGCGAGATTCAGAGCGTTTATGAAGATGTACTCGGATTATCTTGACGAGTTCGGAAGGTTTTATGATTGACGGATAGGAAAGGATTTAATTATGGCGGATAATGAAAACGGGGCGGTAGACGAAGTATCGGCGGAGGAAATAACCGTTCGGCGTCCCGTGACGTACGAGGTGTCGGAAGAGGAACCGACAGACGGCGTTGAACCGGCGGACGAAGTGTCGGACGAGACGGCGGACGATTTCGATATACCCGACAATGATTTTGGAGATGATATAAATGAAGAGGACATTGAAGCTGCCGATGATTCGGCACTGCCTGCCGAGATGAAGGGACGTGCGAAACCCGCGAAGCGGAAGGGCAAAAATAAAACGCGCGGTCAATGGAAAAAGATACGAAAGCCGCTTATAATCGGCGTGTCGGCTGCCGTGCTTGCCGCGCTGTGCTTCTTCGGTTACGCACTCACGACCGTAAAAGACGGGCGCATAATGCAAAATGTTTACATAGAGGGTGTGAACGTCGGCGGAATGACGTACGATGAGGCTCTTGCCGCCATAAACTCGGCAAACCTGTTTACGGATACGGATATAGTCCTCACCGACGGCGAAACTGAGTTTACAATGACAGGCGCGGACATAGGACTTGCGGCTCTGCCGGAGGAAACGGCTCAAAAGGCGGTCGATTACTGCAAGGACGACAATATATTCATAAAGGCGTTTCTCGCGGGAAAGCTGATTTTCACGCCGCATGAGATTGTACCCGTACCGCAGACGGACGAAGCGATGCTCGGCGCGAAGCTCGATGAGTGCGGAAATCTGATGAAGGGCGAGCGGAAGGAACATTACATAGAGTTTAACGAGGAGCAGACCGCGACGGTTTTCTCAGGTCAGACGGGCTATAACGGCGACCATACAAAGGCTTACGAGCAGGTTGTGAACGCTCTCCAAGGCGAACGCTTCAAGGACATCCACGTTGATTTTGACACGTCTCCGCCCGAAAATATGACAATAGAGCGTCTCGACGCGATGATATACAAGGATCCGGTAAACGCGGAGTACGTAATAGACGGCAATTCCGTCTCGGTAACGGATGGCGCGACGGGACGGTATATAGATAAGGAAGCGGTTACTCCGCTGCTCGCTAATATTTACGAGGGCTGCGAGCCGGTAAACATACCGTACAATATCGCGTATCCCGACGTTTCGTCCCAAACGCTGAACGACAAACTGTTTGCGAATACGCTCTCAACTTATTCGACGTCCTATGGCGGCTCAACGTCGAACCGCTGCAAAAATGTGGCACGCGCCGCGGAGCTTATAAACGGAACGGTGGTAGCCCCCGGAGCTGTGTTCTCATTCAACGACACGGTGGGACACCGCACCGTGGAAAACGGCTTCTACACCGCGAAGGAGTACATTAACGGCGAGAGCGTGGACGGTATCGGCGGCGGAACGTGCCAGGTGTCGAGTACGCTCTACAGCGCGGTGCTGTACGCCGACATGGGCATAGTGGAACGTCTCAACCATATGATGACCGTCGGCTACATACCGCTCGGTCAGGACGCGACGGTCGCCGACGGCGGCGTTGACTTCCGATTTAAGAACACGAGCGACTATCCGATAAAAGTTTCCGCTTACACGGACGGTTCAAACGTGACTGTAAGCATAATCGGAACGGCGTGGGAGCCGGCGCGTAAGGTCACGATCTCAAACAATACGACAACAAAGGGAGAAAATACCGTCGTTTACTCGACTCGCTACGTGTACGAAAACGACAGTCTCATTTCGACCGACACGCTTAATTCAAGCACTTACATGCCGCACAACATGGCTGCGCAAAGCCATACGGAAAGCAACACGGACAGCAGCTACAGCA
The DNA here is from genome assembly GCA_947626045.1 of uncultured Clostridia bacterium. Lineage (GTDB taxonomy): Bacteria > Bacillota > Clostridia > UBA1381 > UBA1381 > Hominilimicola. The sequence goes on from CANQQS010000057.1 coordinate 12,123, forward strand.
GCGATGATGACAGTGACTACGACAGTAATGATGACAGCAGCTACGACGACGGTTCTGACGACGGCTATGACGAGGACTATGAAGACGAGGAAATAACGGACAATTAAGAAGAAAACGGTAAAATTTTTAAATTCACTCTTGCAAACCGTGAAAATTTGTGCTATAGTATAGTAAATTATACGACAATGGCGTTGTATGACAGGGAGTACTGTCATATAACGCCTTTTTGTTTCAGGGAGTTGAGGAATATGGTAAACGAAGAGCTTACGCGCCATTTGGCGGAGCTTAGCAAAATCGAATTCACCGACGACGAGTGCGCGGCAATGACGAAGGATATGGAAAGCATAATCGCGCTCATGGACAAGGTATGCGAATTTGACTCGTCAAAAAAGGCGTACGCGCTTGACGCGGTAGGCTACGGCGACCTTCGCGCCGACGAGTATAAAAATTCGTACCCGACGGAGAAAATCACCTCGAACGCGAAGAACGTAAAGAATAACAGCTTCGTTGTGCCGAAGGTTGTGTAACTGCCGTAAAATAATTGGAAGGGGTAAGGTATATGTCACTCGCGGATATAAGGAAAAAGCTCGACCGAAAAGAGATAAGCGCAGTTGAGCTTACAGAGGAATATTTAAGGAAGATAGAGGAAACGGACGGTAAAATAAACAGCTATATCACCGTCTGCGCCGACACCGCCATAGAGGACGCAAAGCGCGCCCAGGAGGCGATCGACGAGGGCAGAGGCGGAGCGTTTACGGGTCTGCCCGTTTCCGTGAAGGATAATATATGCACCGACGGCGTTAAAACGACGTGCGCGTCGCGTATGCTGGAGGATTTCGTTCCGCCGTACGACGCAACGGCTGTAACGAAGCTCAAGGGCGCGGGCGCAGTAATACTCGGCAAGACGAATATGGACGAGTTCGCCATGGGCGGATCGTCGCAGACGTCGTACTTCGGCGGCGTTAAAAACCCGTACGACACTACCCGCGTAACGGGCGGCTCGTCGGGCGGAGCGGCGGCAAGCGTCGCCGCGGGACTTTGCGCCGCGGCTCTCGGTTCGGATACGGGCGGCTCGGTCAGACAGCCCGCCGCGTTCTGCGGTGTTACGGGACTCAAACCCACCTACGGCGCGGTGTCGAGATGGGGACTTATAGCGTTTGCGTCGTCGCTCGACCAGATAGGCGTTGTCGCGGAAAGCGCGGAGGACGCCGGATACATCTTAAACGGCATTTACGGCTTTGACGAAAACGACGCGACATCCTCAAAGCTCGCGACGGGCGGCTACACCGAGAAGGTTGGCGCGTATGTGTCGAATATAAGGATAGGCGTACCGAAGGAATTTTTCGCCGACGGCATAGACGACGAGGTAAAGACGGCTGTGTTAAAAGCTGTCGACTACTACAAATCTCTCGGCTGTGAAATTACGGACGTATCGCTTCCGTCGCTCGAATACGCGGTGTCGGCGTACTACCTCATATCGTCTGCCGAGGCGGCAAGCAACCTCTCGCGTTTCGACGGCATAAAGTACGGCTACCGCTCGGGCTTGGGCGAGGATTACAGCGACCTCATTAAAAATTCACGCCGCGAGGGTTTCGGAAACGAGGTAAAACGGCGCATAATGCTCGGCAACTACGCGCTCTGCTCCGGCTACTACGACGCATACTATAAAAACGCGACGCGCATCCGCACGCAGATACGCAGGGAATACGCCGATATATTTGAAAAGTGCGACGTTATCCTGACGCCGACCGCGCCGACAACGGCGTACAAAATAGGCGAGCAGGAGAACGATCCAGTAAAGATGTACCTTGCGGACATATACACCGTTACCGTGAACATAGCGGGACTTCCCGCAATCTCGACAACGTGCGGCTACGATAAAAACGGTATGCCGATAGGTATGAGCCTTATCGGACGCGCGTTTGACGAAAAGACGATCATATTGGTCTGCGACCGTTTTGAAAAGGACTTTGAGCGGAAGGAGGCGGTATTATGAGATACGTGCCTGTTGTGGGACTTGAAATACACTGTGAGCTTCTCACAAATTCAAAGGTGTTCTGCACCTGCCAAAACGAGTTCGGCGGCAGTGAAAACACCCGCGTTTGTCCGCGCTGCAGCGGTATGCCCGGCACTCTGCCTCTGCTCAACCGCGGAGCGGTACGCCTTGCCGCAAAGGCGGGCTATGCTTTGGGCTGCACCGTTCACGGCTACAGCGCGTTCGACAGAAAGAATTACTTCTACCCCGACCTTCCGAAGGCGTACCAGATCACGCAGTTCGACTCGCCAATATGCACCGACGGACACGTTACCGTCACGGGCGGCAAGGATATACGCATAAACCGCATACACATCGAGGAGGATGCCGGTAAGCTCGTGCATGACGATTACGAGGGCGTGTCGATGGCAGACTATAACCGCTGCGGCGTGCCGCTTATCGAGATAGTCACCGAACCCGATTTCCGTACCGTCGAGGAAGTGCAGGACTTTGTGGAACAGGTTGCGCTTAGATTAAAGTATGCCGGCGTGTGCGACGCGCGTATGGAACAGGGTTCAATGCGCGTTGACGTAAATATTTCGATTATGCCCGAGGGCAGCGACACATTCGGCACGCGCGCGGAGCTTAAAAATCTGAACTCGTTGAAGGCGATAGGACGCGCGATAGAATACGAGATACAGCGTCAGTCGGAGATACTTGACGCGGGCGGCGAAGTGGTACAGGAAACGCGCCGCTACAACGACAACCACGGCGACACGAAGGCGCTCCGCTCGAAGGAGGAAGCGCACGACTACCGCTATTTCCCCGAACCCGACATTCCGCCCGTCCGGCTCACTGACGGGGAAATGGATGAAATACGCAGCGAAATGCCCGAAATGCCGCAGGAGCGGTTTAAGCGTTACACCGAGGTTTACAAGCTGCCGGCAGAGGACGCGGGACTTATAATCGCCGACAAGGCGTTTTCCGATTTTTACGACGCTGCAGTCGCGATAAACCCCGACTACAAGCAGATTTCAAACCTTATGCTTGTGGAGCTCAACCGCAACCTGAACGAGGCGGAAACGGGCATGGAGGATTTGAAGTTTACACCGGAGGATTTGGCGAATACCGTTAAAATGGCGTCGGACGGAGTTATTTCAAAGAACGCCGCGAAGGAGATTGTTTCGATAATGTTCGCCGAGGGCGGCAAACCCGAGGACATAGCGAAAAAGCGCGGCTTTATAATGAGCAGCGACACGTCCGAGCTTGACGCGGCGATCGACAAGGTTTTCGCCGAAAACGTTGACAGCGTGGAGAGCTACAAAAACGGCAACGAAAAGGTATTCGGATTCCTTATGGGACAGGTAATACGCGCGCTCGGCAAGGGCGCGAACCCGAAGCTTGCGAAGGACGCGCTGACGGAGAAATTGAAGTAAATTCGGAGGAAAGTAAAATGGAGAAAATAGACGGCATACAGCTTAAAAGCGAAATAACGCTTGCCGACCTCGAAAAAAGCGAGGGAGGGGAGATAACCTTTTCGGCTTGCGTGCATAAAATACGCAACATGGGCGGCTTCTCGTTTATAATTCTGCGCACGGGACGGTACGTGCTTCAATCGGTGTACACGCCCGATGAGTGCAAAGGCGATTTTGACGCGCTCACCGAAGGCGCGTACGTAACGGTTACGGGTACGGTGAAAAAAGAGCCGCGCGCGAATTACGGCTATGAAATAACGCTTTCGTCGTTTGATATACTGTCAAAGCCGAAGGAGGAATATCCGCTCCACGTATCGTCGAAGCGGCTCGGCTGCTCTATCGAAACGAGCATGGAACACAGGAGCGTCGCGCTGCGCCACCCCGAGCAGAGGGCGGTGTTTAAGGTCGCGGAGGGCGTAGTGTCGGGCTTTCGTGAGTTTATGCTCGGCGAAGGCTTTACCGAGATCCACACGCCGAAAATTGTCGCTGCCGGCGCGGAAGGCGGCGCGAACATATTCAAGCTCAAATACTTCGGACAAAACGCGTACCTCGCGCAAAGTCCGCAGTTTTACAAGCAGACGTGCGTGGCGTTTTTTGACCGCGTGTTTGAGATTGCGCCGGTGTACCGCGCGGAAAAGCACAACTCGACGCGCCATTTGAACGAGTATATAGGTCTTGACTTTGAAATGGCGTTCATAGACGATATGCACGACGTAATGGCTATGGAAACGGCTATGCTGCGCCACGTCGTAAAGTATCTTTCCGAAAACTACTCACACGAGCTTGACATGCTCGGTGCTACGCTGCCGGAGGTAAAGGAGATACCGTCGGTAACGTTTTTTGAAGCGCTTGACATACTCGACAAGGAGCGCGCGCAGTTCGACCTTGACCCAACGGACGAGGTAAAGCTGTGCGAGTGGGCGAAGAAAAATCACGGCAGTGAGTTTATATTCGTCGAGAAATTCCCCGGACTTAAACGTCCGTTTTACGCGATGGACTCTAAAGAAGACCCGAAGCTTGCGGAAAGCTTTGACCTTCTGTTCCGCGGACTTGAAATAACGACGGGTGGACAGAGAATACACAATTACGACGAGCAGGTGGAGAAGCTCAGGCGTTACAAGGTAGAGCCGGAGGAACTCGGCGCGTACCTCGACATTCACCGCTACGGCATGCCGCCGCACGGCGGACTGGGCATCGGTCTTGAGCGTCTCGTGATGAAGCTGCTCGGTCTTGACAACATAAGACAGGCGAGCCTGTTCCCGAGAGACCTTCACCACCTCGATCCCTGACACAACATTTTGAGTGTTACATGTAAAAGTATACATTTTTTACCACTATATTTCGCCCTTAACTAAGTATTTTTCACAATAATACTTTTTGAGGGCGAAATGTTTTGAAATTGTAAGAAAAACGTGGTATAATAAACGCAACTGCGAAAACAGCAATAAAAAAATTTATTATAATGGAGGAACAGAACATGACTGAAAACAAAACAGTCCTTGCATGGCTTGACGAAATGGCTGCCATGTGTCAGCCGGACGAGATCGTCTGGATCGACGGCAGCGAGGAACAGCTCGACGCGTTGAGAGAGGAAGCCGTTGCAACGGGCGAAATGATTAAGCTGAATGAGGAGAAGCTCCCCGGTTGTCTCTACCACAGAACAGCTCCGAACGACGTTGCGCGCGTTGAGGACAGAACGTTTATCTGCACGCCGACCGAGGAGGAAGCGGGACCGATTAACAACTGGATGGCTCCCGACGAGATGTACGCGAAGTTAAAGGCGCTCTACACAGGCTCGATGAAGGGCAGAACGATGTACGTAATCCCGTACTCGATGGGCCCCGTAGGCTCGCCGTTCTCGAAGATAGGTATCGAGCTTAGCGACAGTATCTACGTCGTACTCAATATGGCTATCATGACGAGAGTGGGACAGAAGGTACTCGACCGGCTCGGCAACGATCCCGACGCTGAATTTATAAAGTGCCTGCACGCGAAGAAGGACGTAAACCCCGACGACAGATACATCGTACAGTTCCCGCAGGACAACACGATTTGGTCGATCAACTCCGCTTACGGCGGCAACGTGCTTCTCGGAAAGAAGTGCTTCGCGCTCCGTATAGCGTCGTACCTCGGCAAGAACCAGGGCTGGATGGCTGAGCATATGCTTATCCTCGGTCTTGAAAATCCGCAGGGCGAGGTTAAGTACATCTGTGCGGCGTTCCCGTCGGCATGCGGAAAGACGAACCTCGCGATGCTCATACCGCCCGAATATCTGAAGAAACAGGGCTACAAGGTATGGACAGTCGGCGACGACATTTCGTGGCTCAACATCGGACCGGACGGCAGACTTTACGCGATTAACCCCGAATCGGGCTTCTTCGGCGTAGCTCCCGGCACGAGCGTTAAGACAAACTTCAACGCGCTCGAATCAACAAAGAAGAATACGATATTCACAAACGTTGCTATAAACAACGACGATATGACGGTTTGGTGGGAAGGTCTTGACAAGAACCCGCCGGTAAACGCGACAGAGTGGAAGGGCGCAAAGGTAAACGGCCCCGAGTATATCGCGGAAGGCAACAACCTTGCTCACCCGAACTCGAGATTTACCGCTCCGGCTGTAAACTGCCCGTGCATCTCGTCCGAATTTGAAAATCCGCAGGGCGTTCCCGTTGACGCTATCATATTCGGCGGCAGACGCGCGAAGTGCGCTCCGCTGGTATATCAGTCAAGAGACTGGCAGCACGGCACATTCGTCGGCGCTACAATGGCGTCCGAGACGACAGCCGCGGCAGCCGGTGCTGTAGGCGTTGTACGCCGCGACCCGATGGCTATGAAGCCGTTCGTAGGCTACAACATGGCTGATTACTGGGGTCACTGGATCGAGATGGGTAAGAAGCTCGGCGACAAGGCTCCGAAGATTTTCCACGTAAACTGGTTCAGAAAGGACGACGACGGCAACTTCATGTGGCCCGGCTTCGGCGACAATATGCGCGTACTTCTCTGGATACTCAACCGCTGCGCGGGCAA
>CANQQS010000058.1 GCA_947626045.1 uncultured Clostridia bacterium
CAAGGAGCCGTACCTCGTAATCTTTATAGCCGACTCGGAGTACACCGTCGCGTCGTGCCACATATGGCGTTACGACAGGGAGAAGGACTGCGCCGAGAGAATAGCCATTCTGGACGTGAATTACAATCAGCTTACTGACGGACGCGTCGGCACATTCTCGATGGGATTTTACGAGGACAAGCGTTACATACTGTACAAGACGTACGAAAACGACGCGCTTATTCACGAGGACTGCTATACCGCGATTGACGGCACGGCGTACCGCTGTGTCAACATGCCGAACATAAACGAGGAAATAGGCGTTGCGGATTTTTCATCGCGGTATTTCCACCCCGGCACGGACGTGTCGCATTACAATAAGGTGCTTAACAATTTCTTCGACAAGCTGAAGAATACCGCCGCCGACAGCGTCACGTACGAGGACATTGCGGAGAGACTGTCGGACGATGACGAAAAGCAAATTGAAAAGGTACTCGGCACGGTCACGGGCTTTACCGATTTCGACATAGCGAACTACACGACGATGGACGCGTACCGCGAGGCTGTCGATGTGCGCCCCGACGGCGACCGTTTCTACCTCATATCCGAGGCGTACAACCTCGGCGATGAGATATATTACGTGAGATTTTCGACCGACCGTTCGTACTACAACTACGCGCTTTTGCGCCGCAGCGACGACGCGCCCGACGGCTATCAGATATTGAAGGTCAGAACCGACTGCATACCGCTCTCCGACAGGGAGCTTAAGCAGATAAAGACCGATTACGACAGAAACACGCTGCTCTACAAGAAGGCGAAGGGTACGCTCTCTCTGACCGAGGACAAGGACAACGGCAAAAAGCCGCTCATAAATATCGGCAAGATATTTGACAGCGGTATGCGCCTGCCGATAATATGCGTCGGCGGCGGTATTGCGGTCGCACTGCTCGCGATACTGTGGGTGTATCTCTACAGCGACAACGATTAAAATGTGATTTCGAAGAACGCTTTCGGGCGTTCTTTTTTGTTTGTTAAAACACACAAAAAATCCTGATTATTTTAGTATAAAATATCACTTGTGAGGACGGCGGGATAAATATATAATTATAAGTAAGAAATATTTTGGCGTAAGGAGGATGTTTATGAAGAAAAAATTATTGAGTGCGTTTACCGTCCTTGCAATGCTCGTGTCATGCTTCACGGGCGTTGTGACAGTAAGCGCGGAGGAAAATCTGCTTTCAAACGGCGGTTTTGAAAGCGCGCTTCTGGGCAGCGGCAACACGTGGACGTTCACCCAGACGGGCGGCTGGTATGCGGCGACGAGCAGCGGAACGGGCGCGGTAAGCACGGAAACATATCATGGCGGTAAGCAGTCACTGAAGCTGTCGGAGGCGACTGTCGGTCAGCGTGTCAATCTGACCGCGGGAACGAAATACACGCTAAGCGGCTATATAAAAGCGAGCGCGTCGACAAGCGCGCCTATGCTGGTATTCGGCGACGGAACAGCGGGTTATCCCGACAGCACCCCGATGATAGATAAAATTTCCGTAAGCGCGACAACGGATTGGACGGAATTTAAAGCGGAGTTTTCATGCACATCTACGCAAGCGTATGTAATTTGCATAGAGGCATGGAGCGCGGGAACGGTGTACATAGACGACGTAACACTCACGGGCGTTGAAGGCGAATACGAGAGCGGCGGAATCGGAAACGGCAACTTCGCGGACGGTACGGACGGCTGGACGATTGAAGGTACAACCGCCGCAGTAACCGACGGAGCGCTTGTCGCAAGCGGTACGGTGCGCGTATATCAGACGGTTACGGGTCTTGAAGCGGGTACATACAATCTTACCGCGCAGGCGTACACGAGCGATATTAAAACCACAGGCACAAGCTATCTTTACGCGAAAACAGCAGGTCACACCGTCGCGTCAACGGCGATCCCCGAGGGTACGGCGGCATATAAAATCGTAGTGCCGAGTATCGTCGTGGGCGATGACGGAACGTGCGATATAGGACTTAATCTCGAAAGCTCCGCGTCGGTGACGCTCGATAATCTGGCATTTGAGCCGACAGAGGACACGCGCGTGAAATTCTATAAGGGCGGCGAGATTTCAAAGCTTACGTATATCGAGAGCAAGAACGGCTCATTCAGGCGAATAGGCGGCACTAACGCGCTCAACGACGCGCTTCAGGTTATGGCTGAAAACGGCTTCAATCTCGCGCGTATACGCCTTTTGGACAGCCCCGGCAAGGGACACGGCGACGGAACATATTATCTCCCCGCAGGATTTATGGATTTAAAGGATTGCTTAAGCCTCGCGCGCCGCGCGAAGGACAAGGGCATGGCTATAGAGCTTACAATCGCGTATTCCGATTACTGGGTAGATGGAGCCACGCAGATGGTTCCGTACAACTGGCAGCAGGAAATAACCGCGCAGGGCATCAGCGGCGCGGCAAAGCTTGCGGATTATTTTGAAGATAAGGTTTACGAATACACGAAGGAATCGCTGCAGGCGTTTATCGACCAAGGGACGACTCCCGAATTTGTTTCAATCGGAAACGAAATGCAGTGCGGCATTTTGTTTAATAAGTACCAGTCAAGTAACGGATTGTATAATAACGCGACCTATCAGAAACGCTTTATAAACGCGGGCGCCAAAGCCGTCCGCGAGCTTGCGCCGGACGCGAAGATAATAATTCACAGCGACAACGGCGGCAAGGTCAGCGCGAGAGGCACATTTATGTCCTTTGTTAAAGACACAAATGTGGATTATGATGTAATCGGCGTGTCATATTATCCGTACTATAACGCCGACGTGTCGATCGATACGGTCGTAAACGAGTTCAATAATTTTGTCAGGACGTATGACAAGGACGTTATCATAATGGAAACCGGATATAACTGGAACGCGAAAAAGAAAGGCGGCTGGGAAGGACAGCTCGAAAACAGCGGCTATTATCAGGATATTTACGGCGAAGATCAGGCAGGTCAGCGCGCGTTCCTGACTGAGCTTTACGCGAAGCTTAAAACAGTACTCGGCGGACGCTGCATAGGCGATCTTTATTGGGATCCCGTTATGATTCCCGCAAGCGGCGTATGCTGGGCGCAGGCGGAAAACGGCTCGTCGCAGTCGGAGGTTGTGTCCAACTCGACGCTGTTCAATTTCAACAACGCTCAGGCTGTACCCGGTCAGCTTGCGATGAAATATAACACCGAGGCGAGTGACACGCTCAATATCTCCGGCAGAATTAAAACAAGTACGGCAGGTACCGCGTATTTGAAAAATACCGAGGTTAAGTTTACTGTAAACGGCAAAGAATATACACGCACGACCGACAAATACGGCGATTATATAGTTTCGATACCGTATCCCGAGGACGGAAAGGTAAGCATTTCGCTGGAGAACAGTAAAACAACGTACGATGATGTTGACGCGCCGACGTATGAGGGTATATTGATAAGCGGCATTGATTTTAATGATTACGGCGCGTCCGAAGAACCCTCGCCTTCTCCTGTACCTACAGCAACACCAACGCCTGTGCCTACGGCAACGCCAACGCCTGTACCTACAGCAACACCAACGCCTGTACCTACAGCAACGCCAACGCCTGTACCTACAGCAACGCCAACGCCTGTGCCGACGGCAACGCCGACACCAACACATGTACCTAGGGTAACGCCTTCTCCTGTACCGACGGCAACGCCGACACCTACGCCTGTACCGACGGCAACGCCAACGCCTGTACCTACAGCAACACCAACGCCCACGCCGACAGAGACAGTAACACCTGCTCCGACAGAGACGGCAACCCCTGAACCGACGGAAACTGCAACGCCGAGCCCCGAGGAAACGGCGACGCCTGAACCCGAGGAAACGGCATCACCCGCACCCGAGGGCGCGTATGTATATTTGAATATTAAAATAGACGACAACGGAACGATAAGCTATAAGGCGGACTATGATGCGGACGGTGCGGAAAACGCGAAGCTCTACGTCGCGGTTTACGATAAAGGCAGACTGTGCGCGGTTTATCTCGATGAGCTTGAAAGGACGATTGACGGCATAAACATACTTGACGAAAAATACAGAGGCGACGGACAGCTTACGGTCAAGGGCTTCCTCTGGGACGACAAACAAAAGCCGCTTTGCAGGCAGTATACGGAGCATATCGCGTACCCCGTCACATTTCCTATGCAATAGGCGTAATAAATATACAAATTATACAAAAAGGCATTATTGTTTAGTTATTTTTACTAAAGAATAAAAAAAATTTTGTATATTCTACGACTAACATTTTCGGAAAAAATGTGTTATTATATATACAACGAAAAGCGTACATGATAAAACGCGCTTATTAAAAGAGGGAATTTCGCATGGAATTCCGAACGAAAATTTAAAAAGACGAGAGGAGAATTTTGAAATGGCAGATTTACAACTCAAACACATTTACAAGAGATATCCGGGTGGTTTCCAGGCTGTAACCGACTGTAACCTCGATATCGAGGATAAGGAGTTCATTATCCTCGTAGGACCTTCGGGCTGCGGTAAGTCAACGACGCTCCGTATGATCGCGGGTCTTGAGGAAATCTCGGACGGTGAGCTTTACATAGACGGACGCCTTGTAAACGACGTTGCTCCGAAGGACAGAGATATAGCGATGGTATTCCAGAACTACGCTCTGTATCCGCATATGACGATTTACGATAACATGGCTTTTGCTCTTAAGCTCCGCAAGACGCCGAAGGACGAGATTAAAAAGCGCGTTAATGAGGCTGCCAAGATTCTTGGTATAGAGCAGCTCCTCGACAGAAAGCCGAAGGCTCTTTCGGGTGGTCAGAGACAGAGAGTTGCGATGGGTCGTGCGATTGTCCGCAGCCCGAAGGTATTCCTCATGGACGAACCTCTTTCAAACCTCGACGCTAAGCTCCGTGTACAGATGAGAACGGAAATCAAGAGACTTCACAACAGACTTCAGACAACGTTCATCTACGTTACACATGACCAGACGGAAGCTATGACGATGGGTTCGAGAATCGTTGTTATGAAGGACGGTATCATCCAGCAGGTTGACACGCCGCTTAACCTTTACAACAACCCCTGCAACGAGTTCGTTGCCGGATTTATCGGTTCGCCGCAGATGAACTTTATCGACGCTGCTCTCACAAAGGAAGCGGACGGTGTATACGCTTCGTTCGGCGACAACAAGATTAAGGTTCCCGACGGTAAGGTTACTCCCGAGCTTCAGGGCTATTTCGGCAAGACCGTAAGAATCGGTATCAGACCTGAGGATCTCCACGACGACGAGATGTTCATCGCGAACAAGCCCGACGCTGTTGCTACGGCTTACGTTGAAGTTACGGAAATGCTCGGAAGCGAGACATTCCTGTATCTCCAGATTGCGGGTCAGCCCTTCACCGCGAAGGTTAATCAGCGCTCGACCGCTAAGCTCGGCGACACGATTAAGATTGCGTTTGAGACAAATAAGCTCCATATCTTCGATAAGGAGACAGGCGTTGTAATTGTAAACTGATAAAAACAGAGAAATCGTTGCCTTAGAGCAGCGATTTCTTTTTTTGCCGGCTCCCGTATCGGACAACACTTAAACAAATGTTGCAATTTGGTAAAGTTTGTGATATAATTATATATACGGATAAATTTTAAATGCGGTGAATGTCGGAGGTGGGGCATATGGTAAGCATCGGAAACGACTGGGACGAGGTTCTCGCGGGTGAGTTTGAGAAGGAATATTACCGCCGTCTGCGCGCGTTTCTGGCAAGCGAATACAAGACGCATACCGTTCACCCCGACATGTACGATATATTTAACGCCCTCAAATGGACGCCATACGGCGGTACGAAGGTCGTCATACTCGGACAGGATCCGTACCACGAGCCCGGTCAGGCGCACGGTCTGGCGTTTTCGGTGCAGAAGGGCGTGAAGATACCGCCGTCGCTTCTGAATATGTACAAGGAGCTTCAAAATGAGCTTGGGCTGTACATTCCGAACAACGGCTGTCTTGAAAAGTGGGCGAGACAGGGCGTGCTGCTTTTAAACTCGTCGCTGACTGTGCGTGACGGCATGGCGAACTCTCACCGCGGCAAGGGCTGGGAGATTTTCACCGACAGAGTGGTCGAGCTTTTGAACGAGCGTGAGGATCCCGTAATATTCATGCTGTGGGGCGCGAACGCGAAGGAGAAAATAAAGATTATAACAGAGCCGCGTCACAGAATACTGACGGCAGCGCACCCGAGTCCGCTCTCGGCAAGCAGAGGATTTTTCGGGTGCGGACACTTTAAGACCGCCAACCGTATGCTGACGCAGATGGGTAAAGAGCCTATCGACTGGCAGATTGAAAACATATAGAGGCGCGTATGATATTCGGAATAACGGGCGGCAGCGGCTGCGGTAAAACAACGGTATCAAATATGCTCGCTCGTCTCGGCGCGGAAATAATCGACACCGATAAAATTTCGCGCGAGGTGACGGGCAAGGGCAGCGAGTGCTTAAGGGAGCTTGCGGACGCGTTCGGAAATGAAATACTGCTTCCGTCGGGTGAGCTTAACAGGCATTATCTCGCGTCGGTGGCGTTCGCGGATAAGGAAAAAACCGCATTACTCAGCCGTATCACGCATAAGTATATAAAATCGGAGACGCTTCGCCGAATAGAATTGTCGAAGTCGGAGCTTATCGGCATTGACGGCGCGGTGATTATCGGCAGCCCCGTAGAGGGACTGTGTGAGAAAATAGTGTACGTAACGGCACGGCGCGAAACGCGTATCGAGCGGATAATGGCGCGCGACGGCTTGACGCGTGAGGAAGCCGAAAAGAGAATAGGCGCGCAGCCCGACGACGAATTTTATATAAAACACTGCGATTATGTTATTGACAACAGCTCCGACACGGACGCTCTCGAAAAAAGTGTCGCGGAGCTGTACGATAAATTAAAAGGAGCATGATGTATTGAGTAAACTGTTTAAGGCGTTTCTCGCGGCGCTCGCGATTGCGCTTGCGATTACCGGTGTAGTGGTCGGCACGCTTGAAGGAGCTGACATTGCGCAAAGAACAAAATATCCGATTGCTTACGGTGAGCTTATAGCGCGTTACGCGGGTGAGAATGACCTTGACCCGTTTCTTGTCATGGCTGTGATACATGTCGAGAGCAATTTTATCCCCGAGGCGCAGTCGCACGTGGCGTACGGTCTTATGCAGCTTACGGAGGAAACCGCCGCGTGGGTGGCGCAGGACATGAACGTGAAAGGTGATTATGACATTGCCGACCCGAAAACGAGTATAAAATTCGGCTGTCACTATCTCAAGCACCTCATCGACATTTACAAAAACATCGACACCGCTCTTGCCGCGTACAACGCGGGTATGGGAAACGTGAGCGGCTGGCTCGCGGATAAACAGTACAGTGACGACGGAGTGACGCTCAAATACATACCGTTTCCCGAAACGAGAAGCTATGTTAAGAAGGTGAACGAGAGCTGGGAGTACTACAAGGGTACAGATTTCACCGACCTTGACGATGAACGAGGAAAAATAAACGCTGAATAAATGAAAGGAGAAAACAATCATGTCGTTTGTAATTACAATAGGAAGACAGTTTGGAAGCGGAGGACGCGACGTGGGCGAAAAGGTCGCGGAGCATTTCGGCATACCGTTTTACGACAAGGAGCTTGTCGAGATCGCGGCGCAGAAAAACAACCTCAGCAAGGAAGCCTTAAAGGAAGTTGACGAGCGCGCCACGAGCAGCTTCCTCTATTCGCTCGCGAGCGGAAACTATTCGCTGCGCGGCATTAACGCGCCTATTTACTACGAAATGCCGATAAACGACAAGCTCTTTATCGCGCAGTCGGAGACGATTAAGGAGGTCGCGAAGCAAGGTCCGTGCGTAATAATCGGACGATGCGCTGACTTTGTGCTTGAGGACGAGAACGTTGACCTTCTGAACGTGTTTATTCACGGCAGCGTCGATTACAGAGCGAAGCGCGTAATGGAGGCGCTCGGTCTTACTCAGGCGAAGGCGCGCGACAAGGTTTTAAAGACCGACAAGCAGCGCCGCACATATTACGACTATTACACGAGCAAAAATTGGGGCGTGATGTCGAATTACGATATGTGCGTGAACGCCGAAAAATTCGGTATAGACGGCTCGGCAAAGCTCATAATAGGCTGCGCCGAAGCGCTTATGAATAAGGGGTGATCGATATTTTCATTCTGGAAATGCTGACAACAATAGTTCTCGGACTGGTTGAGGGAATAACGGAGTGGCTGCCGATAAGCTCGACGGGTCACATGATACTCGTGAACGCCCTTATCGGCGACACCGCGAGGTTCACAAATTCCGACCTGTACCTTTACGTGATACAGCTCGGCGCGATACTTGCCGTGGTGACGCTCTATTTCCGCAAGCTCAACCCGTTTTCGCCGTCAAAGACGAAACGCGAGAAGCAGGAAACGTGGCAGATGTGGTTCAAGGTGATCATTGCCTGTCTGCCGGCTGCGGTGATAGGACTTCTGCTCGACGACTACATGGAGGCTATCGAAAACTGGTACGTGGTAGCGGCGATGCTCATAATCTACGGCATAGCGTTTATCGCGGTCGAGAACACGCGCAGAAAGACAAAAATAAACGGTATGAGCGAAATGACGTACAAAACGGCGCTCATGATAGGTCTGTTTCAGGTACTCTCGATAATTCCCGGCACGAGCCGCAGCGGAGCAACCATTCTCGGCGCGATACTTATCGGCTGCTCGCGCGAAACGGCGGCGGAATTTTCGTTCTTCCTCGCGATACCCGTTATGTTCGGCGTGAGCATACTCAAAATCGCGAAAAACGGACTTATGATGACGGGTAACGAGTGGATAATTCTCATTACCGGCATGGTCGTCGCGTACGTTGTGTCGATGATAGCGATAAAATTCCTGATGAATTACGTAAGGAGCCACGACTTCAAGGCGTTCGGCCGGTACAGAATAGTACTCGGCATCATCGTCATCGCGTTTTTCTCGGCGAAGGCAATATTCGGATTTTAAACCGAAATACATATTGCAAAACGGCAAAAATTTTGCTATAATAATCACACAAACAATTTTAAGAAAGAAGGTATATATCAAATGAAAATTGCTTTAATCAACGAAAACAGTCAGGCTGCAAAGAACAGCATTATCTGTGAGACGCTCAAAAAGGTCGTTGAGCCTTTGGGACACGAGGTACATAACTACGGTATGTACTCGGCTGACGACGCGGCGCAGCTCACTTACGTGCAGAACGGCATACTCGCCGCTATCCTCTTGAACAGCGGCGCTGCCGATCTCGTGATCACCGGCTGCGGCACGGGCGAGGGCGCTATGCTCGCGTGCAACGCGTTCCCGGGCGTGCTTTGCGGACACGTTGTAGATCCGACGGACGCTTATCAGTTCACGCAGGTAAACAACGGCAACTGCATCGCTCTTCCGTTCGCGAAGGGCTGGGGCTGGGGCGCTGAGCTTAACCTCCAGTACGTGTTTGAGAAGCTGTTTGTTGAGGAGTGGGGCGGCGGCTACCCGAAGGAGAGAGCCGTTCCCGAGCAGAGAAACGCTAAAATCCTTAACGAGGTTAAGAAGGTTACGCACAGAGAGCTTCTGGACATTCTCCCGCAGCTTGATCAGGATCTTGTAAAGGGCGCGGTAGCCGGCGAACACTTCAAGGAGCTGTTCTTCGCGAACGCGAAATGCCCTGAGATCAAGGCTTACGTTGAAAAGCTTGTAGGCTAAACAAAAACACAACGGGCGGCGCGGCACAAACCGCGCCGTTATTTTTTTGCCGCCGGTATTGCTTTTTTGACTGAAATATGATAAAATAAAAACGATAATGGGCTTTAGATGAGACAAGAATAGATCAGAGGAGGAAAAGGTTATGAAAGCATTACTTCAAAAGGTTGTTGACGGAAAGGATTTGACGCGTGAGGAAGCCGCAAGAGCGATGGACATTATGCTCGAAGGCAGCGCGCCGCAGGTTTTGGTGGCGGCATTTTTGACGGCTCTGCGCATGAAGGGCGAGACGGTCGAGGAAATCGTCGGCTGCTGTGAGATGATGAAATCAAAGGGCGGCTCGATCCACCTCGACACCGATGAATATATAGATTTTGTCGGCACGGGCGGCGACGGCACGAACACGTTTAACGTGTCAACTACGTCGATGTTCGTTTGCGCGGCGGCGGGCGTTACGCTCGCGAAGCACGGCAACCGCGCCGCGTCGTCAAAGAGCGGCAGCGCGGATTTGCTCGAGGCTCTCGGCGTAAACATTATGCTCGAGCCGCAGCAGGTCGAGGAATGTGTTAAAACGACGGGTATGGGCTTTATGAACGCGCAGAAGTTCCACAAGGCGATGAAGAATGTCGCGCCGATACGCAAGGAACTCGGCATACGCACGATCTTCAACATGCTCGGACCGCTCTCGAACCCGTCGGGCGCGACAAGACAGGTAATAGGCGTGTTCAGCCGCGAGATGGTGCCGGTGTTCGCCATGGTTATGAAGGAAATGGGCGTTAAGAACGCGCTTGTTGTGTGCGGCTGCGACGGCATGGACGAGATAACCGTTACGGGCAAAACCTACGTCAATGAAATACGTGACGGCAAGATAACGGCATTCGAGATAGATCCGCATGACTACGGCATGGAGTACGCGTCGCCGGACGACATAAAAGGCGGCACGGGCGAGGACAACGCAAAAATCGCGAAGGCTGTATTCGCCGGTGAAAAGGGCGCGAAGCGCGACATCGTTGTGCTCAACAGCGCGGCGGGAATTTATATCGGCGGCAAGGCGAAAACGTACGCCGAAGCGGTCGAAACCGCGAAAAGCGTTATCGACGGCGGCAAGGTCATGGAAAAGGTAGAAGAACTTGTCGCGTTCACAAATAAATTCTGATAGGGTGACTGTATGATTTTGGATAAGATACTCGCCTCAACGAGGGTGAGAGTCGAAAAGGCGAAGGAAGGTCTGCCGCCTGCGGAGCTTATAAAAAGGCTCGGCGAAAAGGAGCTTTCCGAGCCTATGTTCAGGACAGGTTTAGTGTCCCCACAGGACGTTTCGGTAATAGCCGAAATAAAAAAAGCGTCGCCGTCAAAGGGACTGATACGCCCCGACTTCGACCACATGGCGATTGCGAAGGAATACTCGGAGTGCGGCGTGCAGGCGCTGTCGGTACTCACCGAACCCGAATATTTCAAGGGGGACATAAAATTCGTCGGGGACATAAAAAGTAACTTTAGTGTCCCCGTATTGAGAAAAGATTTTGTCATTGACGAGTACCAGATATACGAGGCGAAGCTCTACGGCGCGGACGCGGTGCTGCTCATAATGGCGGCGCTCACCGACGCGGAGTATAAGCGTTTTTCCGTCCTCGCGAAGGAGCTTAAGCTCGACGCGCTCGTTGAAACGCACAATGCGGAGGAGGTAAAGCGCGCGGTAGAGTACGGCGAGATAATCGGCGTAAACAACCGCAACCTTGCGACATTCGAGGAGGATATTACGACGTGCGAAAAGCTGCTGCCGTATATCCCCGAAGGCAAAACGCGCGTTGCGGAAAGCGCGATACGCTCTCATGCTGACTTTGAATATCTGCGCTCTCTCGGTTATGACGCGGCGCTTATCGGCGAGGCGTTTATGCGCGAGAGGGACATAAAAGCAGCCGTGCGGAGGCTTCGCTATGGAGATTAAAATATGCGGCATACGCCGCGACGAGGACGTTGAAATCGTAAACAAATACAAGCCCGACTACATAGGCTTTATATTTGCGCCGACGAGACGTTATGTGTCCCCCGAAACGGCGAAGCGTCTTTCGGAAAATCTTAATGGGGACACTAAAACCGTGGGCGTGTTCGTGAACGAAAAACCGGAAACGGTGCGCGAGATTGCCGAGACGGTGGGGCTTGACGTAATACAGCTTCACGGCGATGAGGACGCGGAGTATATTAAGAAGCTCGGCACAAAATGCGAAATATGGAAAGCCGTGCGCGTAAAGGACGGCGGCGAAATACCCGACACCGAAGGCGCGGACAAAATCCTTCTCGACAAATACAGCGCGAAGGAACTCGGCGGCACGGGTCGGACGTTCGACTGGTCGGCGGTTGGGGACACTAAAATTAAAAAACCCCTGATACTTGCCGGCGGACTGAACAAGGACAACGTCGCGGAGGGGATACGTATATTCGATCCCGTATGCGTGGACGTGTCGTCAGCCGTTGAGACGGACGGCGTTAAGGATGAGACAAAAATAAAAGAATTTACGGAAACAGTAAGGAAGTTGTGTAATGAACAGAATAGACGAGAGATTTAAGAGACTGAAAGATGAAAACAAAAAAGCGCTCATAACGTTTCTGACGGTCGGCGATCCCGACATTGAGACGAGCGAAAAAGCGATATTCACAATGCAGTCGGAGGGCGTCGACCTTGTGGAGCTGGGCGTGCCGTTTTCCGATCCGTCGGCGGACGGACCGACGATACAGCGCGCCGACGAGCGCGCAATAGCTGCGGGCTGCGACATATTCAAGGTATTCGAGCTTGTGGAAAAGATACGCGATAAGGTAGAGATACCGCTCGCGTTTCTGCTGTATTATAACGTAATCATGCAGTACGGCGCGGAGAAATTTTTCAAGCGCTGCGCCGAGGCGGGCGTTGACGGACTTATCATACCCGACCTGCCATACGAGGAAAGCGGCGAGATAAAAGAGTACACCGAAAAGTACGGCGTGTATCAGATAAGTTTAGTGTCCCCGATTTCGCACGAGCGAGTAAAGGGCATAGCGGAGTCCGCCAAAGGCTTTCTGTACTGTGTGTCGTCGCTCGGCGTTACGGGCGAGAAAAAGGAGTTCGGCACAAATTTTGAGGAATTTGTGGGGACAATAAAAAAATATTCCGACATACCGGCGTGCGTCGGCTTCGGCATTTCAAACGGTGCGCAGGTAAAGGATATGTGCCGCTATTTCGACGGCGTTATAGTCGGCAGCGCTATAGTTAAGGCTATGGCGGAGGGTAAGGACGAAAAAGAGAGAACGGAAAATTTAAAAGCGAAATTAAACGACTTAAAGTCGGGACTTATATAAAGAGGGGAAAAGAAAATGAAATTCAAGAGAGCTGTAAGCGCGGCTGCCGCCGGTGTAATGCTTATTGGCGCGACGGCGTACGCGAAGGACAACATATACGCGTACAACAAGTTTGTATCGACGGTACTCGGCCCGCAGGTCGGTTACTGCGACTTTGCCGCGTCGTTCACGGGACGCGAGGGCGATTACGCAAATGTAAACGACTTTTTCACGGGTCTTATATCCGCGTTTTACGACGATATTGACGCCGACTACGACAACGAGCTTATAACGGTCGATTCAAAGAGCGTGACGGTTTATCAGGTCGAGGAAAACGGAGTGGTGTTCCTGGGTTCGGCGGATCACGAGCTTATAGCCAATTACGGCGACTCGTACGCGAATGTGTTCACCGTACCGGTCGGACTGAAAAAATATGTCGGTATAGAGAGGTACGGCAAGACGGCGAATATGTACGACATGAACGTGTACGAGCTTAACCCCGACACGGACGAGCTGAGCGAGGTGATTGACATTCACCGCGAGGATAACGAGGACGGCGTCGAGGAAAAAATATGGGCGGGCGGTAAAACGTACTATTCCAAAACCGTGGGCGGCGGTATGACAACCACGATGAACCCCGATGGTTACGATGACCTTACGGCGGCGGTAATGCAGGCGTTTGCCGATGTGATACCCGAAGCGGGCATCGACGGCGACGCGATGAAGGCGAGAATGACGGGCAGTGCCGACGAGAGCCGGTATAAGCTTACGGCGTCGGGAATAAACGTAAAAACATATGTGCGCGCCACAGGTCTGCGCTTCACGGACAAGCCCGTTGTAATGTTCGAGGACAACAGTGAGCTTGAGGAACTTAAGACAGTGCCTGATATTGTGACGGTAACGATTGACGGAAACGCGCTTCGTTTCCCGCTTCAGGATCCGATTATAGTTGACGGCAGAACGCTTGTACCGATGCGTACAATATTTGAGGCGCTCGGCGCACAGGTGCAGTGGATTGACGAAAACGGCGTTAAGACCGTTATCGCAACAACAGCCGACAAGACAATCAATATGACGATAGACAGCGATAAGTTTTACGTAAACGGCGAGGAAAAGACGCTCGACGTTCCGGCACAGCTTATAAACGACAAGACGCTCGTGCCGATACGTGCCGTGAGCGAGTCGCTGGGCTGCATCGTTGACTGGGTTGACGAGTCGAAAACCGTTATAATAAAGACGAGCGTGCCGGAAACCGAACAGGATAATACAGCGCCCGAGCAGGAGAATACAGTCCCCGAAACGGATAACACTGTACCCGAACAGGAAAATACAGTGCCCGAAACAGATAACACAGTGCCGGAAGAGGAAAACACAGCTCCCGAAACGGAGAATACCGTTCCCGACAACGGTGACGCCGCGCCCGAAACCGAGTAAACAAGCAATACTTGACAAGCATAAAATAAAATGATATACTTCAATAGTGTACTTATACCGAAAAGAGGATAGATGGCGGGGTGTAAGCGATGGACAGAAACGCGCCGGACAGCTTGTCCGACGAGGAGCTTGTAAAAAGAGCGCAAAACGGCGACAACGACGCTCTCGAGGCGATATTGTCACGGTATAAAAATCTTGTCTACGCGAAATCCAAGCCGTATTTTCTCGCGGGTGCGGACGATGAGGACATCATACAGGAGGGCTTTATAGGTCTTTACAAGGCGGTTACCGATTTTGACGGGGACAGGTTCCCGTTTTTTAAGGTTTTTGCCGGTGTGTGCGTCACGCGTCACATTCTCACAGCCGTCAAGGCGGCGTCGAGGAAAAAACACCTTCCGCTGAATTCTTACGTGTCACTCGACAGCGGCGGCTATGACGACGACGGCGACAAATCGCTTATGGAGGTCATAGCGGCGGGTGAGCTTCAAAATCCCGAAGCCATTTTGATTGACCGCGAGAACGTGGACGGTATGGAGTATACCATCAATAAGGTTCTGTCGAAGCTTGAAGCGCAGGTGCTTGTTTTGCATCTTGAGGGAATGACGTACGGTGAAATTGCCGAAAGGCTCGGCAAGGACACAAAGGCGGTGGACAACGCCGTACAGCGCATAAAGAAAAAGCTTGAAGCGGCTCTTGTAAGCGGCGGCAGCACTGAGCAAACAAAATATACAAAGTGAGGTAAACCGATGTACGAGGACAAGACATTAGTATGTAAGGATTGCGGTAATGAATTTGTTTTTACCGCGGGTGAACAGGAATTTTACGCTGAAAAGGGCTTTGAAAACGAGCCGCAGCGATGCGCTGACTGCCGTAAGGCGAGAAAGGAAAGTCTGCGCCGCAACCGCCGTATGTTTGAAATAGTATGCGCGGACTGCGGAAAGGTGGACACCGTTCCGTTCGAGCCGAAGAACGACAAGCCGGTGTATTGCAGCGAATGTTTCGAGAAGCACCGCGAGGCTTAAATATGGTCAACGGAGACCGCGGCGCATATGCGCCGCGGTCTTTTGAAATCGGATACGGAGGATTACATGGAAGCTCTGAATAATATTCTTGTAAGCATAAACGATTTTGTGTGGGGTATACCGCTGATACTTCTTATTATATGCACCGGTATTTATCTCACAATACGCGTGCGTGCGCTGCAGTTGAGACGTCTCGGCACGGCGCTTAAATTCATGGTAAAGAATGAGAAGGGCGGAGAAGGCGAGGTGTCGTCGTTCGGCGCGCTCTGTACGGCTCTGAGCGCGACTATCGGCACGGGCAACATTGTCGGCGTCGCGACCGCGATTTGCGCCGGGGGCCCGGGCGCGCTGTTCTGGATGATTATAGCCGCCGTTTTTGGAATGGCTACAAAATACAGCGAGGGCTTTCTCGCGATAAAATACAGAAGTATAGATAAAGACGGACACGTACTCGGCGGCCCTTTCTACTATATTGAAAAGGGCATGGGCGTAAAGTGGAAATGGCTCGCGAAGCTGTTCGCGTTTTTCGGCTTGTGCGCCGGCGCTATGGGTATAGGCACAATAACGCAGATAAACGGTATAACAACGGCTGTTCAGAATTATTTTGACCCGAATGCGGCGCATATCGCGTTTTCGTTCGGCGGAATAAATTACTCGTGGGCGGTTGTCATAGTCGGACTTGCCGTGACGATCTTCACAGCTCTCGTTATAATAGGCGGCATTAAGAGAATATCGAAGGTGTCGGAATTTGTTGTGCCGTTTATGGCTGTAATGTACGCCGTATTCGCGCTGACGCTTATGATATTTAATGTAAGAAGTATCCCGGGTGCGGTTATGGAGGTGCTGCGCGGCGCGTTCGGTTTCGGTGACGGTATACAGGGAATACGCGCCGTTGCGGGCGGTGTACTCGGCGCGATGCTGGCTGCCGTGCAGAACGGTGTGGCGAGAGGTATATTCTCAAACGAGGCAGGTCTCGGAAGCGCGCCTATAGCGGCTGCCGCGGCAAAGACGAACGACACGGTTCGCCAGGGACTTGTGACAATGACGGGTACGTTTATCGACACAATAGTAATCTGCACAATGACGGGATTGTCTATTGTAATCGCCGGTTCATGGGCGAAAGAGGGGCTTGAGGGCGTTGAGATAACAATGGACGCGTTCAGGAGCGGACTGCCGTTCCTGCCCGAAGCGATACCGCCGCTCGTACTGATGATATGTCTTGTATTTTTCGCGTTTACGACAATTCTCGGCTGGAATTATTACAGCTCGCGCTGCCTTGAATATTTGACAAGAAGCAAGACCGCGCTTCAGGTATACCGCTGGATATACGTGTTCGCGGTATTTATAGGCCCGTATTTTACCGTTTCGGCAGTGTGGCAGATGGCGGATATATTTAACGGTCTTATGGCAATACCGAACATAGTCGCGCTTCTTGCTTTGAGCGGCGTTGTGGCAAAAGAAACGAACGAATATTTTAAGAATAAGACATATTTAAAGTACAAATAAATAATGCGTAAGCGGTAAAGCTAAGCGTATTATTAATATAAAGGAGAATTAAGATGGCATTATTCGGAAAGAAGAAAAAGGAAGAAACAGTGAATGAGGCGGAAAGACTTGACAGTAAGACGCGCGATGAGCTTTCAAAGGCTTACGACGAGCTTATGAGCGGCGCGGCTAAACCCGATGAGGACGCCGAGGATGCACCGAAGGAAA
Organism: uncultured Clostridia bacterium; assembly: GCA_947626045.1. GTDB lineage: Bacteria > Bacillota > Clostridia > UBA1381 > UBA1381 > Hominilimicola. The sequence goes on from CANQQS010000058.1 coordinate 17,222, forward strand.
ACACTGTTGACGCGGCGGATTTTGAAAACGAAGTGTTTAAGGCGAAGATACGCAAATTCAAGGAGGTCAAGACACAGGAGGCGCTTGTCGATGTGATACAGCTTCTTGCAGGCAGAAAGTTTTTCCTGCCGGCGGTGTCAAATATGAAAAATCCGTTTGAAAATAAGGACGGCAAACCCGTGCTGAAAAAGGGCGCCGTTTTGAATCCGGCGCTGCTGACGTCGCAGGATAAGAAAACATATCTGCCGATATTCACGGACAATGACGCAATGAAACAGAAATCACCGTCGGGTGTCGTGCTGCAGTTCAACTTTGAGCAGTGCGTCGGAATTGTATATAATAAGAAGAATCCCGTGCAGGCGATAGCGATAAATCCGTTTACCGAAAACCTTATTTTGAGCGAGGAGCTTTTGAAGCAGGTATTCAAACAGGTTGAAAAACAGACGGAAAACGCATAACGATTGCTGAATATGCGCCCGATTTGTCGGGCGCTTGTTTTATTTGCCTAAAAAGCGACGGTAAAATATGCGGAGTGTAAAGCATTTTAACATAAATTAATTTTTTTAAATTTTTTGTATAAAAATCGCTTGACAAGTAAATGCCTTTGTGTTATACTTAATAAGCTGTCGCGAGAGCGGAGCATGTACATTGAAAGATAAACAGTGCGAACGTTTACACAGTAAACGTTTAACCAAGTCAAAAGAATTTGAGTTTTTTATGACAGTAAACGGATAATAGAAATTAACGTAATGTCAGAGTTAGTTTAAAGAGCTGACGGAAACGAACTTTTAACTCTCTGAGGAGAGTTTTTCCCAGCCAAGTTTACCTTTGGTAAATTAAGTGTGGGAATAGAATTGATTTACAAGGCGTTTTGCTTGTCATGTGCGTATAAATTTCGTATTACAAGGAGATAAGCGGAGCAATACTTGATGTATTGCGAGCATTAGCGACGAAGTAATACGGAAGATTAGACGTGCAGGACAAGTAAACAAGACGCAGTAAAGCAATTCAGAATTTAAACGAGAGTTTGATCCTGGCTCAGGACGAACGCTGGCGGCGTGCCTAACACATGCAAGTCGAAC
>CANQQS010000059.1 GCA_947626045.1 uncultured Clostridia bacterium
TTCCTCCTATGGTTTTTTTATATTATACCATAGGAGGCTCTTTTTTTCTATTGTCCGTTTTTACTGGTTCTGTTCAACTTTACACACTTTTTTGGTTGTAAACACTGTTCCTAACAGCATTTTTGGGGGTTGACTATAGGATGTGGCTGCGTTATTATGGAGAAAAATAACAAGGAGAAGGTTTATGATGGATTTGCGTGATATTACTTATAATATTACCACCTCTACGCCCCTTGAGGTGCTGGGTGAGTATCAGGAATTCTTGGAAGAGGCTGAGCAAGGTTTGAAAAATTTGGCAACTAACGGTAGGATTAAGAAAAAATATCTTAATGAAGTTAGAGATTTAGTGTTTAATGCTTTTGTTAGAGTAGCTGAGATTCAAGAGAATTTCACCTTTTCTCAGACATACAATGCCTTATGTGCTGTTTGGAGCAGTCTTATTGATACTAAAATATAAAAGGTCTGCTCAATATAGAACGGCTATACTAAATCATACTGCTCACTTCTAAAAATTTTTTTGCCCCGCCATTTCAATAATTCACTACAGTTGAGGAGGACTTTTGAAGATAAATTTTCGTGAGTGGACATAAATTACTACAGTTGTGAGGTATTAATATGAGGGACTTTCAAAATTCTCTAAATCAGAAAAATACATCAAGTAACATTGACGTTTCCAGGACGTTGGCAAAGAAACAAAGAACATCAACCGCAGTAAGAAATATACTCTCTTGTTATGAAGAAGGAACAGTGTAAATAGAAGATTTAGAGAATTATAGAGCGTAAAGATTTTGTAACATTCCCTTTTAACAAAAAGGCCTTGGCACCCAATCATTCTTGCGTTAATATAGAAGAAGAAAGGATGTGTGGGTAATGCAGCGTAATTTGAGGCAGATACTACGAGTAGTGGGTATTTCAAAGCATAAAAGGAATGTGGAAAAGTGGGTGGATTCTGTGCTAAGTAGTGCAACAGTAACCTATGGAAGAAATACAACTTTGACCTCTAATTGTAGAATCCCTTTTGGGGTTATAGATGCAGATTTTGAGTGTAAATCGTTTGTTTTGTACAGCGAATACTCAAATACGGACTATGATAGAGAGATTGTAGAGGTAGAAGTATATACTTTTTCGTCTTTAATAGATGAGGGGTTTATAAATCGCGTGCATAGTGCCTATATGGAACACTTCGACAGCATAAAAGAGCAACGTCTTTTCTTTAATACACAAGAGGTGGAGTATTGGGTATATACTCAAGACAAGAAAAGCATTGACATTTCAAAGATATACAGGAATAAAAAAGAAAAAATGTAGGTTTTGGTTCTTATGAGGATAGATAGGGTTTGAGTATTTGTTGTGGCAGCTTGTTACACAAATTTATAAAAAGGCCTTGGCACCAGAGGATTTGCGCGCTACAATTATGATAGAAAGGATGTGTAGTGGGCAATGAATCGTAACTTAAAGCAGATATTGAGAGTAATAGCAAAGGCGAAAAACAATAAAAACGTAGAACAATGGGTAAACAATGTGCTAAATAGTGCAGTTATCAACTTTAATACAAACCTGACACTAACCTCAAATCCTAAAATTCCTTTTGTGAAATGTCGGGCTTTATCAATGCCGCAATAAGAGCGAAAATACCGAAAAAGAATCCCCACCAAAACCAGTTTTCGGAATAACCTTTATTCTGTATGATTTTGTTGACTACCAATCCCCAAACAACGCCAAACGCAAGATAAATAATTACCGCTTCCATATTATTTCCTCCCTTTATGATTATTGCCTGCAAAATTATATTCGTTTTGCAGGTATTATTATACCATTTATTACGTATACTGTCAAGCAAAACGAATATAATTATTCATATAAGGTATATAAAGGCGGTTGAGTTTATGAAACGAATTTCAATGCTGAGAAAAGAAAAACACTTAAATCAAGTAGGATTGGCATTAAAGCTGAATGTATCACAAAAAATGATAAGCGCGTACGAAAACGGGACGCATCAGCCCAGTATCGACACTTTAATTAAAATGTCCGGTATTTTCAATGTTTCTGTCGATTATATAATAGAAAACAGCGATATACGAATGCCCGCCGAAAGTATAATGCAAACAGGATTGAGCGCGGAAGAAATTGAATTGCTGGGTATTTTCAGGGAAATGGACGCAAAAAAACGACAAAAGGCGCTCGGAATATTGTTTGCGCTGAAACATTATAACGATTGAAAACGCAGGGAGACGGACACATATCCCAAAAAAAATAATAAAATTATATCTGAAAAGCGAGAAATTGTCAATATTTAACAAAATAACTTCTATGTAGAATTTGATTCATGCAAAAATACAGACAATATTGTATTTTATATTGAAAACTCCGCGGCAGTATGATAAAATTGTGAATAATATTAAACATTATTGTCAATGGAGGGCGGAAAAATGCTCGATACGAATACAATACTGAACGCGTTTCCCGGCATTGTTTACGCGTATAAAGCGGACAGCGATGAAATTATATACATGAACAATCCGGCGAAGGAGCTTTTTGGCAGCAGCCTCGGCAAAACGCGCACAGAAACGCTTGACGGTGTTCTGACGCTTCGGCACGACATGCGCCCTTACAGGATATATACCGGCGAGGACGTGACGGTCGGCATTTACAGCGCCGTAAACGGCATGACTTACGCCGTCTACTCATCGCTCACACGGTCCGACGGTGAGAGCATCGTTGTGGAAACAGCTGTTGATATAAGCGACGCCGAGGAGGAGCGCAAGGAGTACCGCGTGCGCCTTAACAGAGAGCATTTAATCGTAAGCTGCATTATGGAGATGCAGAATAACAAGCCGTTTGACGACACGATAGACAGGATTCTCATGCTTGCGGGAAATTTCCTCGGAGCGGAACACGTTTATCTGTTTAAATGCGAGGACGGGTTCATGGTCAAAACGCACAGCTGGAGCGGGGAAAACTCTTCTTCGCCGGAAATAATACAGAAAATAAAGGCGCTCGACGTTTTCCGCAATCAGACAAGCACAGTTATCACCGACGTAAGAGATCTTAAAAAAGAATATCCCGAAGGGTATCTGTTTTTGCAGCATATGGGCGTTAAAAAGCTTATCGCGGCGCCGATATATGTTGAAAATGAATTTGTGGGCGTTATCGGCGCGGACAATCTGCCCGATGAAAATATGGACGACGGCAAGTCGATATTCCTTACGCTTTCCGCGTTTATTTCCACGATTATCGTGCGCGAGCGCGCTTCGAACGCTCTGCGCAGGCTGAGCTACGTGGACACGCTCACAAGCATATACAACCGCAACAAATTTATCGAGGACTGCGACACGCTGGCGCAGAGCGATGAAACGGGCTTCGGCGTTGTGTATATGGATCTTAACGGTCTTAAGGAAATAAACGACAAAAACGGTCACGGCGAAGGCGACAGCGCGATTAAAGAGATTGCCGAGACCATACGAAAGGTGTTTGGCAAATACGACTGTTACAGAATAGGCGGCGATGAGTTCGCCGTAATATGCCGCGGCGCGGACGAGGAAACGTTCGACCGTCTTGTCGCTGAGTTCGGTGAGAAAAATTCCGAAAGCAAGCACAAAATCGCCGTCGGTTACCGTTACTCTCAGAGCGCGGGCGATATAAACGAGGTCGTCAGGGCGGCTGACGAGAATATGTACCGCGACAAAAAGGCGTTCTACCGCCACACCGGACAGTACGGACGCTACAGAGTGCGCAACGACAACTACATTGCTATTTCAACGCCCGAGCGCATTAAAAACCTCATGCGCGACAATCGGTTCGTCATATGGTTCCAGCCGAGATTTTCAGCCGTCACGAGCGAGATGTGCGGCAGCGAGGCGTTTATACGCTTCTTCGGCGAAGACGGCATGATTGTTTCGCCGATGGATTTTATTCCCGAAATGGAAGAAAACGACACGATATATCTGCTCGATCTGTATGTGTTCCGCCGCGTGTGCGAGTACCTCGCGGGGTGGATAGAAAAGGGCAAAAGCGTTCTGCCGGTGTCGATAAATATGTCGCACTCGACGCTTGAAAAGCCGAATATAATAGAGAACATCATGGAAATATGGTACGACTACAATATCCCGAAGGAGCTTATCGTTATAGAGGTGAGCGAAAATCAGGACAGGGGAGGCGTTACCGATATTGCGGAAATCCTGAGCGACCTCAAAAAGAGCGGCTTCCGTCTTGCGATAGACAATTTCGGCTCAAAGTACGCCGACCTTTACTTGTTCGCCGAGCTGAAATTCGATATATTAAAGCTTGACGGCGATATGGTGTACAAGATTGAGACGGATAAGAAAACGCAGCTTTTGTCAACGTCGATTATGCAGATATGCCATGACGAGAATATACGTATCGTCGCTGCCGGCGTGGAAAACGAGCAGGAGCTTACCGCTCTCCGCGAAATCGGCTGCGATGAGGTTCAGGGCTATTACTTCGATAAACCCATGTCGTGGGATAAATTTGAGGAAAAATATTTGTAAAGTAAAAAAGACCTCCGCGGAGGTCTTTTTGCATATTTACGCGAGTGCGTTATACAATCTTACCATTGTGGCGAGCGCCTGTTCGATGGTGTATGTACCCTGCGGAGCAAATTCGGTGGAGGAAACACCGGTCATTATACCGTTTTCATTCACCCATTCGACGTATACTCTCGCCCATTCCGAAACGCTCTGTGCGTCGCTGTAGGGGAGCGGAGACGATGTTGTTATGTACTTGTATTTTTCAGCCGCTCTTGTAAGCAGCGTCGCCGCCTGTTCGCGTGTAATAACGCCGCGCGGGTCGAAATGCGTGCTGTCCTTGCCGGTTACTATGCCGAGCGCGTACAGAATATTTACCGAGTTATCGACGCCGTCGCAGTCCTCAAAATAATTGCGCAGATACGCGCCGCCCTTTTCCGACATATACGCCTCGAGCGACTTGTAATTTTCTTTTACGGCTATGAAATTGCCGAGCAGCTTACAGAATTGCTCGCGTGTAATGTTATCACTATAGCTCGCGGTAAACTCGTACGGCAGCAGGTTTTTAGCCGCCGCCTCAGTGACAAACGACCTCGCCCACGGCGCTTCCGGCATTTTCAGAAAGTCGCGGTCAACGCTTCTGTAAAACGTCTCGCCGGTTGCCTTCGCGGTATCGTCCCAGTACATGCTGTCGAGGTACAGGAGCTTTTCCGTGTCAAAATCGCTCAGCTTGTAGCACACGTAATTGCTGCTGCCGAATGTTCCTATTTCAATACCCGAGTCTAAGCAGTACGTTTTAATACCGTCGTTCGAGAATATGTTGACGGCTATGCCGCGGAACGGCGCGGGATTTGTCGTTCTCTGCACCGTCAGATCCTTAACGGTGTTGTAGAACGTGTCAATATCCTCTCTGCCGAGAGTCGTGTAATCGCCGCTTGCAATATCCGAAACGGTGATGTTTGTTATGTCCGACGCGTTAAAAATTTCGAGCGCGTCTGAAAACGGCATGCTTTCGGGCAGGTTGACGACATTGTACGCGCGCGCCGCGGAGGGCGCGAACAATGCGGACAGTACCAATGTGACCGCCGTGATTGCCTTAAATAATTTTTTCACTCTTACACCTTCTTTAATCGAATACGCAGTACTTTGCCATATACGCTTCCATTGTCGGGAGCATATTGGTATAGCTTCCGTTTTCCTTTAAGTATTCATATATGTCCTTAACCGTTATTATGGCGTGGATATTTATACCGAAGTCCTCCATTATCTCCATAACAGTGGTTTTTTCGGGATTTTGTCCGACCTCGCAGCGGTTTACCGAGATAAACATGTCGTTTACTGTGACGTCCGCCGCACCCTTCAAAACCGGCATCGTTTCGCGCACAGCCGTACCCGCCGTTATAACGTCCTCGATAATTATAACTTTGTCGCCGTCCTTCGGCTTGTAGCCGACGAGCGAGCCGCCTTCGCCGTGATCCTTCTCCTCCTTGCGGTTAAAGAAGTACGGCTTGTCTATTGCGTACTCGTTGTAGAGAGCCGAAGCGGCTGCGGTCGCGAGCGGAATACCCTTGTACGCCGGTCCGAACATCGCGTCGAACGCGTCGCCGCAGCTTTCCTTGATGAGCGACGCGTAAAATTTGCCGAGCGTCGCGATCTGTCCGCCGGTTCTGAAATTACCGGTGTTGACAAAGTACGGCGTGTTTCTGCCGCTCTTTGTGACGAAATTGCCGAAGCGCAGCACGTCCGATTTCATCATAAATTCGATAAATTCCTTCTTTTCCTCTTTGAGCATTTTTATCTCCTTTCTCAGTCGCGGAAATACATGTTCCTAATCTTTTTCAGCACTTTCTTTTCCATACGGCTTATCTGCATCTGCGACACGCCGGTAATATCCGCAATCTCTTTCTGACTCTTTTCCTCGTAGTATCGCAGCTGCACAAACTGCCGCTCGTCCTCGGTGAGCCTATCCAGACACGACTGTATAAAATCGCGGTTCTCTATCATGAGGTAATTTTTGTCGTCAACTCCAACAACGCTTGAAAGAGCCGCCTCGCCGTCGGCGTAAGCCTCGTATTCGAGCGATTTTATAAACGACATGTCGCCGATTTCGTAGAGCGATTCGAGCGTCTGCTCGGGTATATTCAGTATCCGTGCGATTTCCGCAAGCGATATGTCGGCTGACAGACGGCGTATCTTTTCCGCCTTGTAAAACACCTCGTAAAGCTTCCGCGGTATGCGGATAAAATTGCCCTTGTCGCGGAAATAGCGGCGTATTTCGCCGAGTACCGTCGGCGTCGCGAACGTCGCGAACTTTACGCCCCTGTCGGGGTCGAACCGCTCTACCGCATACAGAATACCGAGGCACGCCACCTGGTATATATCGTCGTACTCCACACCGCGGTTTATGAATTTGCGCGACAGTATTTCGGCAATGTATATGTATGACTCCACGAGGGAGTCGCGCAGCTTCGGGTCGCGCGTTTGTCTGTAGCGCGAAAACATCTCATATTCACTTGTTATTATTTCGGGTCTGACCAAAGCCACGGCTCTTACCTCCCCTTCGGTGTATATTTACCGTATAAGCTCCCGCGCCATATTTACGGCGGCGTCGTACGCCTTGTCGTTTTTCTCTCCGCCGCGCGCGTTTTGCCGCACGAGCAGGTAAAGCTTATCGCACTTTATACCCTTTTCTTTAAGATACGTGCTGTCCTTCAGGCTTACCGCAAAGCCGGTGTTTTCGGGAGCGTGACGCAGAACCTCCGCGCCCGACGTATCTATAATTTCCTCTATATTCTCAAATGCTACCATTGTGTCCTTACGCTCGGCGTACCGCTGCGCGAGCGTTTCATCCATTAAATAGATAAACGTGCAGTCGTCCATAAGAGTGATGTCAAACTTCTGCTGAACGGCGTAATCATAATCTTCGTTACCGTCAAGATTTGTAAATTCAATCGGTACTATATGTGTCAGCGTTTCACCGCTTCCGTCTGCATCAGCCGCGTATTTCCGAGCTGCCTCGTCAAGAGCCTGCTCGCTCGCGTCGTCGAGGTGCATATAGCCGCTGTACACGACGATAAAATCATATTCCTTGCGCGTCGCGCACTGAACAATCGTAACGACCGTTATGAGTATCGCAACGGCGGTGATTATGACGTGCCACTTGTAATATTCCCAGAAATACTCCCACCACGCGCGCGTGAACCGCGGCGGCACGGTGCCGTATTTTTCAGCCATAGAAAATCCTCCCTCCGTATTCCGCGAAATATAACAGATATAAGCAGTATATCACATATTTCGAAAAATTTCAAGTCTATCAGGAAGAAGTGCCGGAACGAGGCTTTCGCACAAGCATTGCTGCCGCAAGCAGGATCAGCAAAAGGCTAATCCACTGCGAAACGGAAAAAAAGCCGATAGCGCCGCGTTCCGCGTCGTAACGAAAAAATTCCAGCAAAAAGCGCATCGGCGCATAGAGCAAGATATAAAGCAGAAGCCCCCGCCTGCGCTTTAACACGTCAAGGTACCAAAGCAAAATCAACACGATTACAAAATTCCAGACCGCTTCGGTCAGCTGGACGGGAAAAAGCGGGATATTATTCGGAGCAAACAGGGAGTTTTGATAAGTGACCGAAAAGGCTGAAGAAAACGGAACGCCGTAGCAGCATCCGACCGCAGCACAGCCAAGCCGCCCAAAGCCGTGAACAAGAGGTACACACGGCAAGCAAATCTCGATATAGGATACAGCATCTACGTGAAACCATTTATTGCACAGAAACAGGCACAACACGCCGCCAACAAGTCCGCCGTAAAAGACAAATCCGCCTTGCATGAGTGAGTTAATATACGCCGAGTCTGTCAGCCGGGTCAGGTCGATCGATCGCCACGAGACGAGCAGGTATAGCACTTTTGCCCCGACGATGCCGCCCAATCCGACCATAGCCGCTATCAGGATAAAGTCGTTCACATCCCGATGAAACGCCTTTACACGCAGTACGCCCAGCGTGGAAGCAACCAGAATGCCAAGCACAATAAAAAAACCGTAATACGGGATTAAAAACGAACCGATTTGAAAGCCCATAGCCTTTTCCTTCTTTCAAAAATAAATAAAAACAGAGCCGGGACACTGTAATGCACCGGCTCTGTTTTCGTCCATTCTTTCCGATAAAGCAATCATATTATGAAAGTGCAATACCAGCACCCGCACATCCAATGCAAGCGATGTACAAAATTATGCTAAGAACGGTACCAATGATTGAGCATACCAAACCGGCTGTAGCAAGACCGGTTTTGCCCACTTCGGCACTTTTACGTCCAAGCGCGCCCAAGATAATACCGACGATACCGACAATACCGCCGATCCATCCCAAAGCTCCGGCGCTAAAAGCGCCGAGTACTATAGAAACAATGCCCAAAACTAATGCAGCAACCCCCATTGTAATTTTTCCCCTTTCATAAAATATTTGACCAACACTCCAGCTATATTATACCACATAATAAACGATATGTCAATAAATTTATATATTTTTACATTATTTGTTTTTTTTTGTCGTATATGATAGCATAAACGACAAACAAAGGAGAAAATAACAATGGCATTTTTGAAAATTTTGAACAAACTTGTCTGACCGGAAATTAAAAAGCCGCCGTGCTTTGATCGCGCGGCGGCTTTTTTGTATTACATATTATTTGTAAATTATTATCAGCTTTGCCGTACCCTTTGACATGAACACGAGTATCTTCGAGCAGTCCGCACCGTAATTCTTCGCGTCTCTCAGGTCGTTTATGCCGAGAGCGGAGGTCGTGTCGGCAACGTACGGGCTTATCTCGTCATAATCCGATTCCATGCGCACAAACTTTGTTGAGGATGAAATCGGAATTTCCTCGTAGTCTTCATCGTCAAGCGTCCACGTTCCGTCAACCTCGTCAAAGCCGCTCTTTGTAACGTACAGCTTCTTTTCGTCCGTAAGAACTTGGCTCACGTTGAACATGACGGCTCTTGAATTGGGAACCATGCCGTATGTGGAGCTTGAATACATTTCGTCGTTTGACGTACCCGCCGCCTTGAACCTGTAATCGAACTTCATGGTCTGCATGTTGTTTTCCTCGGTAGGCTCCATGGTTTCCTCCCAGTTGTACATTTGACCGTTATTCATGTCCTTGCCGTCGAGAACGTCCTTAATGTCGGAGAATTTAATGTTGTTTATGCGTCCCTGTATCAGGTTATCGCTGTCGTACGCGAACTGGATAACATCGCCGACCTCAACGTCCGCAAATTCCTTGTCGTCGTACGTGTTCCACGATTTTACCGTGTTCGACGCGCCGGTGAACATATCTATCTTAAGAACGGTATCGTCTTTAACAGTGCTGTACTCGCCCTGCGGTGCTTTTGCGACAACGGAGAAATCGCTGTCCTTTTTAACCTTTGTGAGCGTTCCGTCGTTGCCGTAAAGAACTATCATTCCGGCTGTTCTGGACGAATTTATGTCGTACGCTTCGAGATAATATCTCTCGCCCGAGCTGAACGCCGACGAGGGAGCTTTTTTGGCGTACTTCTTCTTCTGGTCTCTGTCCTGCGGAACGAATATGACAACGGTGGACGAGTTTACGGAGAATGAAGTCTTTCCGTCAAGCGTGAAGCTGTTGTTTGAGTAGGTGTACTCGTCAAGCTCTCTGCACTTTACTATTTGCTCCTTATCTTCATTCTGCGACGCGACATCCGCGCTCGTCAGAAGCACGATGTCAGTGACCTCGTTGTTTGTAATCTTTACCCTTGCCGCCTGTGCATATTGCGTATTTTCGGGCAGCTTGCCGGAGCCGTAAATTTTATCGGCATATTCGCTTTCGTCGGTCGTGTATTCGGCAGCCGCCTGTATTCTCGATATGGCGTTTTCCGCCTTCGTGCTTGAACCGTTGATTTTAACGCTGCTCTTTAACGGATACGACGACGCCTCGCTCGCGCTAACCGACGGAGCGTAAACGGTTATGTAGTATTTTCCGTCCTCTCTGAACGTGTTTGTTATATAAGCGTACGGCGACGCGGCAACCTCCTGAATTGTGCCGTACACAGCCGTGCCGAACGCGTCAAGATAGAACGTACCCGTCGCGCCCGTCTTTATTTCCTTGTTGTTCTTCTCTCTTATATAATCGGCGCACTTGTCTCCGATTAAGTAGATTTCGTTGTTTATAGTCATCTCGCTGCTCTCGGACGACATAGAGGTTATCGAACCCGTTACCGATTTGTTTGTCACGAGCAGCGTGTAATGCTCGTCGTCGAGGTCTTTCGCGTAAAGCACAACGTCATTCGCGGCGATTGACGTTACGGGTATCTCTGCGCCGTCCTTTGTTATCGTATACGTGTGATTTGCGCTTTGTGGGTCGAGAATTATATAATTGCCCGACACAAGCTTATCGGATATACGGTAATCGCTGGAGCTCGGAGCGGAAAGCGCGACTATCGTCTCATAGTCGTAAATCTGAATCATGTCGTAGCTGCCGTCCGCGCCGCTGTCGGTAAGCTTTATGTTGCCGTATATAAAATTCTCGCTGTCGGGATTGAGCCACTGCAGAAGCGCTTCTTCTCTTGTATAGGAACCGTTGTCGAGATCTACGGTTTTATCGGCGGGAACAGCCTTGCCGTTATATCTTACGGACAAATCCTTTGATTTAAGAGAAAGGGTTTTTGCCTTATTTGAGCCGCTTCCGTAGTATCTGAGCGTTGAGCCGTCATACTCGCTTATATCGCGCGAATCTATTTCAAGCGACGAATTTTTGGTCGTTTCGGCGTCGATGTTTATAAGGTACCTGTCGTCGTTCTCATTAAGCTGTCTGTAATACAGCGTTATCGTGCTGCCGAGGTACTTCGTAAGAATTGATCTCTGCTCGGTGTATGTGAAATAGTCGATAACGATTTCCTCGCCCTTGCTCGACAGAACATCGATGCAGTGCTCGGGAAGCGAAACGGTACATTCCTCGGTCACATCGTCGTCAATGCCAACGACCGTACCTTTAAGTCTCTTTACCTTGAGGTAGTCGTTCATAAGCGTCTTTTTTGTTTTAACGGTGCTGTAGCCGTTGCTTTCGCACATCTCTATTTCGAGAGCGTTGTACAAAATCTGCGCCACAACGCCGCGCGTGGCGTTGCCGTAAAACTCCATGCCGGAGACACCCTTTGTAAGACCGAGCGTACCCGCCTCCTGAATGTACTTATCCGCCCAGCCGCCTTCGGTGCTGATGTCAAGTCCGAGAGCCGCGTCCTCATATCCAAGCGTGCAGACGACCATTTTTAGCGCCTGCGCGTACGTTACAGGCTCCTCCGCCTGGAATGTGCCGTCCTCAAAGCCCGCGATAATGCCGCGGTCATAGCCGGTCTGTATGTAGTCTTTAGCCCAGTGATCCGCGGACACGTCCTCGAATGTGTACTTTGTGTACTCAATATCCTGCAGACCGAGCATAAACACTATGAGCTTCGTAAACTCGGCGCGCGTTATAGCTCCGTCGGGCTTGAATGTGTTGTCGTCATAGCCGCTTATTACCGAAAGCGTTGAAAGAGTGGTAATCGCCTTCTTGTATGGGTTAGTGTCGTCAACGTCGCTGAACGCCGCCATTGCCGGTAACTGAAAGACGGACGCCGTGAGCATTACGACTGCGGTCAGCATTGCCATAAGCTTTTTCATAAATTTCTCATATCCTTTCATTAAATCTGCCCTTTTTCCTGTATACGGCGGTATTTTTTATGTTTGCCGCCGCATTGCGTCTTTATTTATATATCAAACATACATATGTATTCTAACACTTCTAAATAAATAAGTCAACACAATTAATATATCCTATTTGTGAACAAATTGAGAATTATCAATAAAATTATTGAAAAAATTTCAATATGGTGGTACAATATTAGCGGCTTATGCCCAAATCTTAGGAGGATAAACATATAATGAACAACGATAAACAAAACCGCTCACCTTTTAAAAATCCGCTGGTGATGTTTCTCATCATATCCGTAATCGCGACCATTATCCTTAACGCGGCGATGATTTCGCTTCAGTCGCTGCAGAAGGAGGAAATCTCATACAACGAGTTTGTGACAATGCTTGACGAAGGTAAGGTTGACGAGGTTGTAATCAACCGTGACGAGATTGACATATACTCGAAACCGGACGCTGACGCGGCAAAAGGCTCGTCAGTTATCGGCATATTCGGCGGCGGAAATTATGACAGGCAGCACAGAAAAATATACTACACCGGCTATTTGTACGATGAAAAGCTGCTCGAAAAGCTTGACGGCGCGAATGTCAAGTATTCGACGCCGGTGCAGCACGACAATCCGATACTTGACTTTATACTGACGTGGATACTGCCGCTCGGCATTATTTACCTTTTATTCTTCCTTTTGACGCGCACCATGTCGAAGCGCATGGGCGGCGGAGGCGGAATTATGGGAATAGGTCAGTCGAACGCCAAAATGTACAATATGGAAAACGCGACGGGCGTAACGTTTAACGACGTCGCCGGTCAGGACGAGGCGAAGGAAAGCCTTGACGAGATAGTGGACTACCTGCATAACCCGTCAAAGTATAAGGCGATAGGCGCGAAGCAGCCGCGCGGCGCGCTGCTCGTCGGACCGCCGGGAACGGGTAAAACGCTTCTGGCAAAAGCTGTCGCGGGAGAGGCGAAAGTGCCGTTTTTCTCGCTCTCCGGCTCGGAATTTGTCGAGATGTTCGTCGGCGTGGGTGCGTCGAGAGTGCGCGACCTGTTCAAGCAGGCGGCGGCAAAGGCTCCGTGTATCATCTTTATAGACGAGATTGACGCTATAGGCAAGTCGCGCGACAATCAGTTAAGCACCAACGACGAGCGCGAGCAGACTTTAAATCAGCTTCTTAACGAAATGGACGGTTTCGACTCGTCGAAGGGACTCGTCGTAATAGCGGCGACGAACCGCCCCGAAATACTCGACAAGGCGCTTCTTCGTCCGGGACGCTTCGACAGACGCATAATTGTGGAAAAACCCGATTTAAAGGGACGCGAGGATATTTTGAAGGTGCATATAAAGCACGTCAAGACAGATCCCGACATAAATCTTCACGACATGGCTCTTGCCACGAGCGGCGCTGCGGGTGCGGATCTTGCGAACATGGTAAACGAGGCGGCATTAAGAGCCGTGCGTATGGGCAGAAAGACCGTTTCGCAGGAGGATTTAATGGAGGCGGTCGAGGTAATCATAGCCGGCAAGGAAAAGAAAGACCGCATACTGTCCGAAAAGGAAAAGAAAATCGTTTCGTTCCACGAGGTCGGACACGCGCTCGCAACAGCTGTACAGAAGCATACGCAGCCGGTGCATAAAATCACTATCGTGCCGCGCACGATGGGCGCGCTCGGCTACACCATGCAGATGCCCGAGGAAGAAGAGCATTACCTCATGTCGAAGGACGAAATCCTCGACCAGATAACGGTTCTCGTGGCGGGACGCGCGGCGGAGGAGCTTGTGTTTAACACAAAGACAACCGGCGCTTCGAACGATATAGAGCGCGCGACGTCGCTTGCGCGCAGCATGATAACGATGTACGGCATGTCGGACAAGTTCGGAATGGCGGGGCTTGAGAGCATACAGAATAAGTACCTCGACGGCAGAAGCGTGTCAAACTGCTCCGAGGAAACAAAGACCGCCGTTGACAACGAGATTATACGTGTCCTTAAGGAGCGGTACGACAAGGCTATGGAAATACTCAAATCGAACCGTGACGCGCTCGATAAGATAGCCGAATGTTTAATACAGGAGGAAACAATAACGGGCGAGCGGTTTATGGATATATTCAACGAGGTAAAGGCTGCAAGAGAAAACAGTGAAGGTGGCGAGGTCGGTGAACAAGACGCCGCGGCGGAATAAAACGGCTGCGAGAATACAGTCACTCAGACGCGAAAAGGGAATGAGTCAGCTGTGCCTTGCGGAAAAGCTCGGCGTGTCGCGCTCGCTCGTGTCGTCATGGGAGAACGGCTTGTGTATGCCGGACATAAACAAAATCAGAATCATGACGATGCTGTTCGGCGTTCCCGCCGACTATATATGCGGCACGACCGAAGAACGGTACGATATAAAAATTCCCGACAGGTTCGAGTTTGATTTAACGAAGCTCAACAGCGCGGGAATACAGATGATTCACAGCATATACAAGCTGCTGATAAACTCGGATGAATACAGACAACGGTAAAGGAGACAATTTTATGTGGGCATATGAAAGCGTATTTTATCAGATTTACCCTTTGGGCTTCTGCGGTGCGCCGTTTGAGAACGACGGCGTGGAAACAAGCAGGATTTTAAAGGTGAAGGATTGGATTCCTCATATAAAAAAGCTCGGCGCGGACGCGATTTATTTTTCGCCCGTGTTCGAGAGCGACACGCACGGCTACAACACGCGCGACTATAAGAAAATCGACTGCCGTCTCGGCACGAACGACGATTTCAAGGAAGTTGTAAACGCGCTGCACGAAAACGGAATAAAAGTCGTACTCGACGGCGTATTTAACCATGTCGGACGCGGGTTCTGGGCGTTTCTTGACGTTTTGCAGAACCGCGAAAATTCGAGATACAGAGATTGGTTCCATATCGATTTCGGCGGCAACTCGAATTACAACGACGGTCTTTGGTACGAGGGCTGGGAAGGCAATTACGATTTGGTAAAGCTTAATCTCCGCAACGAGGAGGTTATAAATCATATACTTGACGCGGTGAAATACTGGGTGGACGAGTTCGACATAGACGGACTGCGTCTCGATGTGGCGTACTGCCTTGACCGCGACTTTTTAAAGCGGCTGCGTTGGTTTACCGGCACGCTCAAGGATGAGTTTCTGCTTCTCGGCGAGCTTCTGCACGGCGATTACAATCAGTGCGTAAACGATGAAATGTGCCACAGCTGCACGAATTACGAGTGCTACAAGGGCGTTTATTCGAGCTTTAACAGCATGAATATGTTTGAGATTATACATTCGCTTTTGCGTCAGTTCGGACCCGAAAACTGGACATTGTACAAGGGCAAGCACCTTCTTAGCTTCGTCGATAACCACGATGTGAGCAGAATAGCGAGCATACTTACAAACGAAAAGCATCTGCCGCTTGCGTACGGCATGATATTCGGTATGCCGGGTATACCGTGCGTTTACTACGGCAGCGAATGGGGCGCGAAGGCAAATAAGAGCGAGGGCGATCCGGCGCTGCGCGCGTGCTTTGCCGAGCCTGTCGAAAACGATTTGACGGAATGGATCTCAAAGCTCGCGGACGCGCACAAGAACAGCAAGGCACTCTGTTACGGCGATTTCCGCAGCGTTGTGCTGCAAAACGGCTACTGCATATTCGAGCGCAAAACGGAAGGCGAGCGCGTTATGGTCGCGATAAACGCCACGGACAGTCCCGTTACGGCGCATTTTGACGCAGGCTGCGGACTTGCGGAGGACTTAATAACCGGCAATACGCACGATTTCGGCGGCGGCAGCGAGCTTCCTCCGTACAGCGTGCAGTATTGGAAAATGGAGAGATAGCTTATGTACAGCATAGGTATTGTTTCGCTCGGCTGCGCGAAAAATCAAACGGACGCGGAGACTATGCTCGGCATACTCGCCGAGGACGGCTTCACAATCACAGCCGACAGCGCCGACGCGGACATTATAATAGTAAACACGTGTGGCTTTATCGAGTCGGCAAAGCGCGAGTCGATAGACGCGATACTCGAAATGGCGGAGTACAAGAATGGCAAGTGTAAGCTGCTCATAGCTACCGGCTGCCTCGCGGAGCGTTACAGCGGCGAGATGTTGAAGGAGCTTCCCGAAGTCGATGCGGTTGTCGGCACGGGCGATTACGACAAGATAGCCGAAGTAATCCGCGCGGCGGTAAACGGCGAAAAGCCGGTGATAAGCGGTCACATAAACCGCTCCGTACCCGAAAGGCTGCCGAGGATTTTATCCACGCCGCCGTATACGGCGTACCTCAAAATCGCCGACGGCTGCGACAACAACTGCACATACTGCGCCATTCCCATGATACGCGGACACTACCGCAGCAGACGTATGGAGGATATTGTAGAGGAAGCGGAAACGCTTGCCGAAAGTGGCGTTAAGGAGCTTATTTTAATAGCGCAGGACACGTCGCGCTACGGCACGGATATTTACGGCGAAAGCTGTCTTGACCGCCTTTTGGAGCGGCTTGTCGAGGTTCAGGGCATAGAGTGGATACGCGTCCACTACCTCTACCCCGAGGCAATTACGGAGCGCCTTATTGACATAATGGCAAAATATGATAAAATATGTAATTATATAGATATGCCGGTGCAGCACGGCGACGACTACATACTGCGCCGCATGGCAAGACGTACGACGCGCGGACAGATCATGTCAAAAATCGACATGATACGCGAAAAAATGCCGAACTGCACGATCCGCACCTCAATAATCGTCGGTTTCCCCGGTGAAACCGAGGAGCATTTTAACAGCCTTTACGAGTTTGTGAAGGAGGCACGGTTCGACAGAATGGGTGTGTTTACGTATTCGGCGGAGGAGGACACTCCTGCGGCGTCGTTCCCCGACCAGATTGACGAAAGCGTCAAGGAAGAGCGGTACGCGTCGCTTATGACGCTCCAGCAGGGCATATCGCTTGAACTAAACAAAGGAAAAATCGGCAGTATAATCGAGGTCATCTCCGAGGGCTACGACGAGGAAAGCTTCCTGTTTTACGGCAGGAGCCGCGGCGACAGCATCGACGTTGACGGCAGAGTATATTTTGCGACGGAGGAGGAAATCAGCGAGGGCGACATACTTCGCGTCAGAATAGTCGACGCGGACGAATATGATTTAACCGGAGAGGTGGTTTGAATTGAATACGGCAAACAAAGTAACGATGATACGCGTATTTCTTGTGCCGGTGTTTATGGTTCTGTTCCTCATGGACAGCGCCGCGTACCCTTGGGCGCACTGGGCGGCTCTCGGCGTGTTTATACTCGCTTCGATTACCGATGCGGTAGACGGACACATAGCGCGCAAGTACAACCAAACGACGACGTTCGGCAAATTTGTGGATCCGCTTGCGGACAAGGTGCTTACGACAGCCGCGTTCCTGATACTCATGCACTACGGCAGAATGAACGTCTGGGCGCTTATGGCTGTTATCACGCGCGAATTTATGGTCGCGGGCGTGAGACTTCTCGCGGCGGGCGAGGGCAACGTCATAGCGGCAAGCATTTGGGGCAAGCTAAAGACCGTAACGCAGATGGTCGCGATTATCGCGGCGATGATGCTGTTTGAGCTTGACGGTTTTCTCGGCACACCGGCGTCAATCATATCGGACATTCTCATATGGATCTCCGTTGCGTTTACAATTATATCGGGTATAGATTACCTCGTTAAAAACAGACACCTGATAAATCTGAAATAAAGAAAGGATATTCAAATGGAATTTATAAAGGAACTCAAGTTTGACGCGTCGGGACTTATACCGGCGGT
>CANQQS010000060.1 GCA_947626045.1 uncultured Clostridia bacterium
ATAAGATCAAACGAAAATATAAACATACGCGGTACAGCCGTAAGAGCATATTCGGGATATGTTTCACTCAAGCCTCAAGAAGAGGAAACGGAACCCCAAAACGGAGTAAGCATAGGCATGTATGTCACCAGCGTTTTTTCCGGTGACGGCGCGGATGTGCACGCTGAAGGCGAAGGCGGCGGAGAGAATGTAATAACATACGGCTGTTTTGCAAATAATGTCACGTCGGACGGGAGCAATTTTGAGGCATACGTCACCGAAGATTCGTATTGCGACCTTTCCGCAGGGCTTGCGCTGAAACAAGACGAAAAATCTTTGAGCGCCTTTAACGGCGGTAAAATCGACTGCGAATCTTATAATTATGCTTCTACGGAAGCATTCGGATTGTGCGAGCACGGCTCTCCGGAGGAGAGCGGTCCCGTTTTGATTATAGTTGGCGACGACGGGTCGGCTATTAAATTTTTAGGAGCGGGTGCTGCCGTAAAGCTGCAGAACGAGCCTGTGGGAAGCTATACCGTGAAAGGCAGCCGGACGGATGGCAGCGTTACATTTGATAAGGAGCAAGCGGGTTACGTTCGCTCTGACGGCAGTGTGGATTACATGGTGGAGTTCACAGCCACACCGATAGCCGACTATGGCATATATTATGACGCCGAGGCGGGATTCCGCAAAAACAATAAGGACGGCGAGGCTCTTTCCGACGAGGATATCCCCAAAGGAATGAGCGCGGACGGCAGCGTTCTCACCCTTGACAATGTTGTGTTCGAGTCAAGCAGCAGCGTCGCCCTCAGAATCGGCGAAGGCGTTACGGTAAAGGTGCCCGAAGGCAAGACTGCCGCCTTAGCGTCGTCTCCGACAGCCGAGTCCGAAATGACCTTCGCGCTGGGCGGAGAAGGCGGCAATACTTTGGAAATTGACGGAGGCTTGCTCGCCGCGGCTTACGGCTTCGGCGACAGCGCCGCTAATGTTGTAGGCATATTCTCATACGGTGATATGACGATAAAGGGCTCGGGAAATGTTACAGCCTATGAAAAAACCGGCACGGGTTACTCATACGGAATGATGTCGAACAAAAATTTCATTTTTGACGGAACGGTCAACGTATCCGCCTTCTCTGTCGCTCCCGAGGTCAGAGAGAATAATTTCCCGATCTGCGGCGTCGCGGCAGAGGGCATTGAGATGAAAGGCAGCTCTCATCTTGACACAAGCCGCTGCGAAAATTCAAAAGCTATCATGATAATGAACGGCGGAAACATCACAGCCGAGGACACATCATTTATCGAAGCGGAAGGCGGCATAGTAATCTACGGAAGCAACGAAAAATTCCCCGGCTCTGTCACGACCAGGGATAACGCGATAATATCGGCTCACGCGGAAAGGCTCAACTTCGCGGGCGCTCCCGATGATGACGACGCCCCGGGCATACTCGCATGGATCTACGATGCCGAGACAGGAGAATTCGAGGACGGCAAGGCGACGATCACCGTGAAGAACGATTCGTCTGTCCTCGCGTCCGGTCAAGGCTCGGCTGTTTGGGGCGTGAGCGCCTTGGACGGCGTTACCGTTACCGGCTCTGCCGGCGATTATGACGGCGAGGTTGAATATGACGGCTATACATACGTCATACCCGGCATGGACACCCCTGTCGAGAGCGTTACGTTTGCCGCCGCGACTGCCGAACCTACGGCAACGGTTGAGCCTACAGCGTCACCGGCTCCTTCACCCGCTCCGACAGAAGCGCCGGCGCCGAGCAGAGGAAGCGGCAGCGGCAGAGGTTCATCGGGCGCGTCGGCGGCAAAGCCGACAGCATCACCGACGCCGACAGCGACGCCCGAAGCAACGGAATCACCCGAGCCTACGGCAGCGCCTTCGGCAACGGATAATCCCGAACCGACGGACACTCCCGAGGTGGGCGGTCTCCCGTTCGTTGACGTTACCGCTTCGGATTGGTTCTACAATGCTGTAAAAGCGGCGTACACCGAAGGACTTATAAGCGGCGTGAGGGAAACGGAATTTGCTCCGGACGTGACGCTTACGCGCGGCATGCTTACCGCAATAATCGGACGCTTGGGCGGCGCTGAAACGACAGACGGCTCAACGGTATTTACGGACATTGACGCGAATGCGTACTACGCCCCGTATGTCGCATGGGCTGCCGAAAACGGAATAGTATCGGGCTTCGGCGACGGCACGTTCCGACCCGACGAAAGCGTGACGCGTGAGCAGACCGCGGCGATTATCTGGCGGTACATGCAGTACATAGGCGAGGACGTATCGGTCGGCGAGAATACTAATATTCTGAGCTTTACCGACGCGGCTGATATTACTGAATATGCAATACCCGCTATTCAGTGGGCGTGCGGAGACGGCATAATAAACGGCTATCCCGACGGCTCGCTCGCTCCGAAATCAGACATAACCCGTGCGGAGTTTGCGGCGATGATAAGTAAAATTGCATTGATTTAAGGCAAATTGATATTTATACGGAGCGCGGCTTCACTGCCGCGCTCCGTTAATGACTTTTAAAAGAGGTGCGATTGAATGACAAATGAAAGAACACTGGGCAATAACCGTCTGATACGGCGTTCGGTAACGAAAATGTTTCCGTCGTGTTTTTTAAGGATTCTTGCCATGAACTTTTTGAGTATGGTTGACGCCATGCTTGCCGGATATTTTTTTGAGCCGGCATACATAGCGGCGATAGGCGTTGTAATGCCGGTGACAACAATATCCGCTGCGCTTATGAACGCCATCTCGTCGGGCGTTGAAATAGGAATGAGCGTCGCAAACGGCGCGGGAGACAAGGAAAAAGCGGACAGAATATACTCGCTCGGCATGATTACCACTGTTGTACTGTGCGCGCTGTTCCTTATCGCCTCGGAGATATTAGCAAATCAAATTGTGGTGGTTTGCGGAGCAAACGAAGCGCAGGTCGCGGAAATTGCGGCAAGGTATCTGCGTTTTGTCGCGCCGTACTTCCTGTTCCTCGGGATAAAGCTTGTTTTCACGTCGGTTTTGAGCGTGTACGGGTACCAGATTGAAGTAACTGTATCAACGGTGGTTGAGCTTGTTCTCAATCTTGTAATGTCAGTGGTATTCGTAAAATTCACAAATCTCAATGTTGCCGCGCTTGCTCTCGGCTCATGGGTCGCAACATTTATGAGTATGTTTTGCTGCATCGCGTCAATGAAACACAGGAAGCTGCCGGTAATGGTTAAATTTTGCCGATTCAAGCTTTCGGATGCGGCAAGTCTGGTAAAGTACGGACTTCCGACGTCGGGAGACAAGCTTGCCGAAGGCTTTGCCGACGGTATCATAAACAATATTCTGGCGGCGACGCTCGGCACAATGGGACTTGCCGTTTACTCGGTTGTAAACAGTATTCAGTATCTCATACTTACCGCGTCCGACGGAATGCGCGCCGCGCTTTGCCCGATGGTCGGAATATTCGCCGGCGCGCGCGATAAAAACGGAGTCAAGAAATCGCTTTTCGAAGGCTTAAAAATTACATACATTTTCGCGATTGCGTGGCTTGCAATTATTCTGATTGCGCTCAATCCCCTGATAAGCATTTACATGAACGGCAGCGGCGCGGAGGGCATGGAGGACGTCATACGCACCGGCGTGTATATTATTTCGGCGTTTACGCCGTTTATGCTCGTGGTATATGTTATGATAGGATTCTACGAATCGATAAACAGACCGATGCTGTCGATAGCGTTCGCTGCTGTTCCCGACTCGCTCATAATGCCTGCTGCAATGTTTATCCTTGTTCCGGCGTTCAAATATAACGGGGCGTGGATTGCTTACGGCAGCTGTGAAACGATATTCCTGATAATATTCTTCATTCTGTTCTTTTTAAGGAAACGCACATTGAAGCCGTCGCTTGACGATTTACTGTTCCTTGACGAGAGTATACGTGACAACGTGCCGATGAAGGACATAAGCGTCCGCTACAGCAATACCGACATAAGCGGACTGTCGGCGGATATTCAGCGATTTTTGACTGATAACGGCGCCGCACCGCGCACCGCGTATATGAGCGCGCTCTGTCTCGAGGAACTTGCCGCGGACTTTATAGCTCATTCGCAGATTACGAACGAGAAAATAAATGAAGACCGCGAGCTTATGGATATAAAGCTCTTTTCCGATGAAGACTCCTTCCGAATCGTAATACGCAACACCGCGAAGCAATACAATCCGCTCGATTTTGAATACGACCCCGAAGACTTTTCAAAAATCGGCGTGCATATGGCGCGGAAGGTTGCGGAGGAAATTTACTACAATTACGTGTACAAAATGAATATGGTTACAATCGACATGAAAAAATAAAAGACGAAAAAAATCGCCGCATTTGCGGCGATTTTTTTTGTATGCGGTACAATATTTATCTCTCTTTCATTTAAATTTATTCCATGTTTCCGCGCGCGGATTTTGTCGTAACATTTTTTACATTCGACAACCGTCTTTGACATTTTTCTCGGACATGCCGGAGTATAATACATCATAGAGGTGGTCAAAATGATTGTGTACGCCGACGTGCTGTTTCTTATAAATTTCATATCGTCGTACATCATGCTCCGTCTCATCGAACGCCTGATATTAAAACGGCGCGTAAAACCTTTTCGGATTATTATTGCCGCGGCGGTCGGCGGTATAGCTTCGGTAATTGTTTTCTGCGCGGATATACCGTCCGCACTGCTTCTGCCGATTAAGACATTATCCGCCGTAATAATGGTATTTACGGCATTTTTCACCCGCGGCGGACATATTCCGCACACCGTTTTATGGCTTTTCGCGCTGTCGGGTATGACCGTGGCGGCGGCGATAATGTTCGCGATGCTGCTCGGCGGTGCAACGGGCGTACTTGTAAAATGCGGCACGATTTACTTTGACCTTCCGCCGGGTGTGTTTTTACCGCTTTTTATACTATCGTACGCGGCAGCGGCGCTGTTCATGAAAATACTGCAAAACCGCCGCGCAAAAAGGCGGTACTCGGTGACAATATCGTACGGCGGCAAAAAAATCACCGTTCCGGCATTATTCGACAGTGGCAACCTTCTCCGCGATCCGCTGTCGGGTAAGAGCGTAAGCGTGCTGGAATGGGATAAAGCGCGCGAGCTTATCGGCGCGGATTACGGTTATGACGCGCTTTTGGAGCATACGGACGACATGATTGTAAGAGCTGTGCCGTACCGCGGCATAAACGGCTCGGACGGTATAATATATGCTTTTACCGCCGACGAAATGGAAATACCCGAGGAAAGAAAGTCGGCTGCAAATATTCTTATAGGGTTGTACAACGGACGACTGTCGCCGGACGGCGAATATAACGCGCTTATAAATTCGGCGCTATTGTGAAGGGAGCGAAAAAACATGGAATTGCTGAACACGCTGAAAAGAACGTTTATGTTTATAGGGTCAAACCCGTTGAAATGCGACGAGGTGTACTATATAGGCGGCAGCGACACACTACCGCCGCCGCTTTCAAAGGACGAGGAAGCGCGCCTTATCTCACGGCTTGCCGAGGGTGACATGTCAGTAAAGACAACGCTCATAGAACATAATCTGCGCCTTGTTGTATACATTGCGCGTAAATTTGAAAATACGGGAATATACGTCGAGGATTTAATCTCGATAGGCACAATAGGTCTTATAAAAGCAATAAACACATTTAAACCCGACAAAAATATAAAGCTCGCAACGTACGCGTCAAGGTGCATCGAAAACGAAATACTGATGTACCTTCGTAAAAACTCAAATATGCGCAGTGAAATCTCGATAGACGAGCCGCTTAACGTGGACTGGGACGGCAACGAGCTTCTGCTGTCGGACATACTCGGCACCGACAACGACGTTATATGTAAAAACATTGAGGATGAAGTTGACAAGGCTTTGCTCGCCGATGCACTTTCAAAACTCACGAGCCGCGAACAGCAGATTATGAAAATGCGCTTCGGCTTGGGCAGGGAGAAGGAGAAAACGCAGAAGGAAGTCGCCGACATACTCGGGATTTCACAGTCATACATTTCGAGACTTGAAAAAAGGATAATAGGAAGGCTGAAAAAGGAAATAGTAAAGATGTCGTAATACATAACCGCGTCATATTCTTGTACATACCGCGCATTGCGCGGGAATAACAAGGAGGTAAGGGATATGACAAACAAGGTGGAAATCTGCGGAGTAAACACATCTAAGCTTCCGGTACTGTCAAGAGAAGAAAAGAACGCGTTGTTCATAAAAATAAAGCAGGGGGATAAAGAAGCGCGGGAAACGTTTGTAAAAGGCAATCTGCGTCTTGTGCTTAGCGTAATACAACGCTTTAAAAGCAGGGGAGAGAACCCCGACGACTTGTTTCAGGTCGGGTGTATAGGACTTATAAAGGCAATCGACAACTTCGACCTGTCACAGAACGTGCAGTTTTCAACATACGCCGTACCCATGATAATCGGCGAAATACGCCGTTATCTCCGCGACAACAACGCCATACGCGTGAGCCGCTCGCTGAAGGATATAGCGTACAAAGCCATGCACGTAAGAGAGAAGCTCATAAACGCGAATTCAAAGGAACCGACCATATCGGAAATCGCAAACGAGCTTAATCTCCCTAAAGAGGATGTCGCGCTCGCGCTCGACGCGATAGCCGAGCCTGTGTCGCTGTTTGAGCCGGTGTACCATGACGGCGGCGAGGCGATATACGTAATGGATCAGGTAAAGGACTCAAAAAACGTGGATGAAAACTGGCTCCGCAGTATAGCCTTAAGCGAGGCGATGAAGCATCTTGGAGCGCGCGAAAAACACATACTGAACCTGCGTTTTTTCAAGAGCCGCACACAGATGGAGGTAGCTAAGGAAATAGGAATATCACAGGCGCAGGTGTCGCGTCTTGAAAAAAACGCGTTAAAGCAGCTGCGGAAATATATATAATAAAAAATATGTCAAAAAAATCAATGTCGCTCTTGCAATTCGATAAAATTTCGTGTATAATAAACATATATGCGTAACAAATGCGAAAAAATGGAGGAATGACAATGATTAGCAAGGCGTTTCAGGATATAGTAAGCCAGATGTCCGAAGTGTTCCCGAAGAAATTCGGCATAGTGGACTCTCACGGTCTTGTACTTGCGTCAAACGGCTTAGAGCCGTCCGGTGAAACCGTAGAAGACCTGGTAACTGTTGCCGCGAACAGCGAGAAGCTGCTCTTTAAAGACGGCTATACCGTACGCGCGGTATCAAATAAGCCTTACACCGAATACATGGTATATGTAGAGGGTACGGACGAAGTATCAAAATACTGCTGTAATTCCATTGTCGTTGCAGCCAATAATGTGCGTCATTATTACGATGAAAAATACGACAAGAACAATTTTATGCAGAATATTATATTTGACAATATTCTTCCGTTTGATTTGCATCAGAAGGCACGTGAGCTGCACGTTGAGATTGACGTTCCGCGCGCGGCGTACTATATAAAGGTTCTTGACAACGGCGAGAACGGCATTTACGATGTTCTGCGCAACATGTTCCCGGACAAGGAAAGAGACTTTGTAATAAATATAGACACCGGAAATCTTGTGCTTATCAAGGAACTGCATGACGGCGACAACTCCGAAAAGCTCGAGGAAACGGCGCAGGCGATTGTTGACACAGTTAATGCCGAAACGATGCACACCGTATGCGTCGGAGTAAGTACCGTCGCGCCCAACATTGACCGCATAAACAGTGCGTATAAGGAAGCACAGATTGCGATTGAGGTCGGCAAAGTGTTTGACGACGAGAAATATATCTTAAATTATGACAGTCTCGGAATAGGCAGACTTATATATCAGCTTCCGATAAAGCTGTGCGAGCTGTTCCTTAAGGAAGTATTCAAGAAGGGTGATATTTCGACTCTTGACGATGAAACGATTCTCACAATAAACAAATTCTTTGAGAACGACCTTAACGTCAGCGAAACATCGAGACAGCTTTTCGTACACAGGAATACGCTTGTATACAGACTTGAAAAGATATATAAGCTCACGGGTCTCGACCTTCGCAAGTTCGACCAGGCGATAGTATTCAAGGTAGCCATGATGGTTTACAAATACCTCGAATCAAATTCGATGAAAATATAAATTAAAATAGCTTTGGCTGCCGCGTAAGGCGCGGCAGTCATTTTTTTAGGGAGAAGATTATGGAGACAAAGGGAAGGATTGCGGCGGTGGCAGCGGTGACGGCGGCGGTAACATGCGCCGTTACGGCATTTGCGTGCGTGCGTTTTGTGTATCCGCTTATGATGGCCGCACGCGGAACGGACGATAAGCTCGGTCTTGTGGAGGCTGTGCTTGACAGCACATACCTTTACGATTACGACAGGGAAAAGGCAGGCGAATACGCGGCAATGGCGTACACCGCTTCACTGGAAGAACCGTACACCGCGTATTACACCGCCGACATGTTCCGCTCGTACAACGACGCGATTGACGAGGAATACACCGGCATAGGCGTAATTGTCACAGTAAACGACAGCAACGAAATAGAGGTAATATCGGCGTACGAGGACGGGCCCGCGTATAACGCGGGAATACTGTCGGGCGACATTATAACCGCCGTAGACGGCGAGGAATACAACGGAAGCTCTCTTGACGCAGCCGTAGACCATATACGCGGCGGCAAAGAGGGTACGGAAGTAGCGCTTAAAATAAAGAGAAACGGCTCGGAGGAGCTTGATATAACCGTCACGCGCGGCAACATATCACAGGAATCGGTCAAATCTGAGATCATAGAGGACGGTGTCGGCTATATAAGAGTCAGCGGCTTTAACATGGCGGCAGGCGGCGACGGAAAAGGCACGGCAGACGAGTTTAAGGAAGCCATTGAGGGTCTTAAAGCCGTAGGCGCGGAGCGCATAGTGGTAGACCTTCGGGGAAATCCCGGCGGCGTACTCGACGAAGCCTGCAAAATGGCTGATTACCTTCTGCCCGAGGGCGTTATAACATACACCGAGGACAAGAACGGCAAGAGAACCGATTACAAGTCCGACGCGGAAAACGAGCCGATACCCATGACAATATTAATAAACGGCGGCAGCGCGAGCGCGTCGGAGGTATTCACCGGCGCGCTTAAGGATTACGGCAGAGCGGAGGTAATAGGCGAAACAAGCTACGGCAAGGGCATTGTACAGAATGTTTACAGCTTTCCCGACGGCTCGGGCATATCGGTCACGTCCGCGAAGTATTACACGCCGAACGGCGTGTGCATACACGAAACGGGCATAGAGCCGGACATAAGCGTCACGCTTCCCGAAAAATACGAGAACGCGTACGTTTCCGACATTGACCGAAACGAGGATACTCAGCTTCAAAAAGCGGTGGAAAGGGTAAAGGAACGGTAGAGAATTTCGGAGGGGTTTTAATGATAAAGCTAAAAAAATGGCAGTATGTGCTGTTTGGCACAATTATAGCGCTCGCGATGTGGACGTTTGTGGGCGTGGAAACCAATCTCTTCACGACGGACGGTGTATTTGAGGGCTTCACCTATATTTCGTCATACATTCTTATACTTTGCTTCTGGGGAATTACGGTATTGGAATTTGACATATCCGATAAAATGAAGAAAACCATCGGCATAGCACTGTTCGCGCTCACGCCGTTTTTCTGCATGCAAATTTCGATGATGCTCGCGGGCAAGCCGGAATATTCATTTTTAATCTTCTTTATTAATATGATGTTTTACGCGTCGTTTATGGCGATAATACTCGCCGTTACACGAAGCTTCCGCGCGAGCGCGATTGCGGCGGTCGGCGCGTCTTACATATTCAACCTCGCGTGCTTTGTGATAAACATACTGCGCGGCACACCTCTTATCCCGGGCGACATACTCGCTATAGGCACGGCGGCGCAGGTGGCGCAGCACTACACGTTTGAAATGCGTTACCCGATAATAGCCGCTACCGTCACAACTGCCACCGTAATAGCGCTTTTATCGAAATTCCCGTACAAACCGAAATTCAGGTGCAAAAACGTTATACTGCCCGTATGCGGCACGCTGTTTGCGTTAATGTTTGTCACCGCAATATCGCTTCAGGACTATTCTGACATAGACATGGACTTCTTCGACCAGTACCACGCCAACAACACACACGGCACAGCGTACAGCTTCTACATCAACGCGCGGCGAATGACGCTTGAAAGACCCGACGGCTACGACAGTTCAAAAGCGGAGGCGCTGCTTGCGGAGAGCGGAACGCCGTTTCCCGCCGACGCGGACAAGCCCAATATAATAGTAATAATGAATGAAAGCTTTTCCGACCTGCAGGCTGTCGGTGAATTTAAAACAAGCGAAGACTACATGCCGTTTACGCGCGAAATCTCGAACAACGCGATAAAGGGCGAGCTTCTCGTGTCACCGTTCGGCGGTTACACGTGCAACACCGAATTTGAATTTTTAACGGGACTGTCAATGGGACTGCTTCCGTCAGGCTCAACGCCGTATCTGCAGTACATGTCAAAACCGTTTTCAAACGCACTGCCGGAATATCTATCCGAAAACGGATACAATTCGGTTGCGCTGCACCCGTACTACGCGCGCTGCTGGAACAGGGAAACGGTGTACCGCAATCTGGGCTTTGACGAGTTTATAAGCATGGAAAAACTTGGCGAACTCGTACCCGAAAGCGAATGGGAGTACGTGAGATACTACCTCAGCGACCGCACATCATACCGCGCGATAGAAAAGTGCCTTGAAACCAAAGAGCAAGGCAAGCCGCTGTTCCTGTTTAACGTCACAATGCAGAACCACGGCGGATATACATATGAAGGAAACGAATTTCCGACCGTCACAATAACCGATATGCAGGGCAGCTACAGCGCGGCGGAACAGTACTTGTCACTCATAAAAGAGAGCGACAAAGCGTTTGAGGAACTTATAATGAACTTAAAGAACTACGGCGAAAAA
Organism: uncultured Clostridia bacterium; assembly: GCA_947626045.1. Lineage (GTDB taxonomy): Bacteria > Bacillota > Clostridia > UBA1381 > UBA1381 > Hominilimicola. The sequence goes on from CANQQS010000060.1 coordinate 10,939, forward strand.
ACCATAGTCGTAATGTTCGGCGACCACCAGCCGGCGGTTGAGCAGGAGTTTTACGAGGAACTCTACGGAACGGAACTTTTCAACCTTTCCACCGAGGAGCTTCAAAAGCGCTACACCGTCCCGTTCGTAATATGGGCGAATTACGACATTCAGGAGGAAACCGGCATAAAAACAAGCCCAAACTATCTCTCCGACCTTGTGCTTGACACGGCGGGACTGCCGAAGAACGCAGTCGGCGCCTTCACCTCGCGGATAAAAGCCGAGATACCGCAGATAAACGTAATGGGTCACTACGACGCGGGCGGCGTATGGCACGAAAACGACGTAAATGAATCCGACAGCCTGCGCGACTACAATTATATAGAATACTACCGGCTTACTGATAAATAAAACATACAAAGGACTTCTCGTAAAAAAATACGGGAAGTCCTTTTTTTCGTACACTGCACCTGTTATAATAATTGCAGTAGATGTCATTTGTAACAATAAAAGTAAATTTTCGGATTGGTTAAGGTGCTTTTTATACAAAAGAAATTCAAAATTATTGACAAAAGTCATACTTTATGTTACAATTCAATGGCATATACAATTTAGCGAAATATGCGGGGGGGGCGCGTATGTTAAAAATATAGAAAAATTACAGGAAAGGAATGTGATAAAACCCTAAAAATTATTACATTTAAGTCAAAAACAGAAGGGAGATTAAAACATGACAAAGAAACTTACAAAACGATTTGTCAGCTTTGTAGTAACGCTGGCAATGACAGTGGCGCTTTTGCCGATTATGCCGGCAATGGCGGACGAAGAGCTGACCACCCAAGAGCTTTTGGATATGGCTCAGGGTGAAGCGGTCGAATTAGTTGAAGAGGATGCTGACGATGTTCCCTATGCATTGGCGGCACTCTCGCCGGCAGAGCAAGCAGGCACCGGCGAGGCGTCCGGCGTGATGACCGCTGCCGAGTTTGTGGCCACAGCAAAGGAAGGCAAGATCACATTAACTGACGATGTTACACTCACAGCTGCTAGTGGCGACTATTCAGCTAAAGGTATTGGCAGCATAACAATCGATCTTGCTGATCACGATTTAGATGTCACAAACTGGCTGCTTGTTCCGACTGGCGATACAGTAATAACCGGAACAACGGGAAAAATAAAAAGCAGTGTTTCAAACGATACACTCAACAAATTCCCGATAGTCCAGCTTCAGATGGACAGCTCGCTGACAGTAAAAGGCGGCACCATTGATGGCGGCAATCGTTACGCAATTTGGGCAATCAAAAACAATGCAACAAACTATGTGACAATTGAGGGCGGCACTGTTACCGGAGCGATAGGTATTTTGACTACTGATGAATGTACGGTAGAAATCAAAGGTGGTACCGTTATAGGAACCACAGGTACCGGTATGCAGAATGGCGGCGAAGCCAAAATCAGCGGCGGCACGGTGAAAAGTGAAAAGGGCTCCGGCGTGACGGTTATGGGTCACCTTGTTGTTGAAGAAGGCGCGACCATCGAAGCAACAGAGGGCGCAGCTATTCAGGTCAACGCAACCACATTAGATGGCACTACAGATATAACGGGTCACGAGGCATCTGCCGAGATCAAAGGCGGCACTATCACCGGCAAAGCTGCAGCAGTCGTCGTAAATAACAAATCCGACGTGACAATCGAAGGCGGCGAATTCAAATCTGAAGGAACCCAAAATGGATGCGCCTTTTATATCATGAACAATTCTAACGTAGATATATCAGGCGGCACTATCACCGGTGATGATTCCGGAATTTTTATTGCGGGTGATTCCACGGTTACTGTCAGCGGCGACACTACAATTACAGGTAAGTCAGGCTTTGGTATCAGCACAAACGGCACCGGCAACAAAGAAAGCTTGAATTACGGCGCAAATGCCGTTATTAATATTAACGGCGGTACGATTACCGGCGGCAATACGGCATGTGGCATTTATCTTCCCGCAGGTACGGCAAATGTAACCGACGGCACTGTCAAGGGCGGCGCGGGTATCGTAGTTCGCGGCGGCGATTTGGACGTACAGGGCGGTACGATTGAAGCTACCGGCACGGGCGAAATCACCGTTGGCGACGCTACAAAAGACGGCAACCGCTATTCGGTTCCCGCAGCGGGTATTACCGTTGACAATGCAAATTATCCCGCACAGACGGATGGTCAAAAGCACGTTTCAATCGGCGAGAACGCGACTGTAACGGCTCCGGAAGGCGGTCAGACTTTGGCTGCTTATGATGGTACGACCGGTACAGAGATAGATAAGGGCGAAGGCGACAAAGTCGAATCCTCAAAGAATCCCTTTGACATCGCAGGCGGTACATTCACAGTCGGTACAGAAGCTGACAAAGATAATGTAAGCCAATTCTTGGCTGATGGTTATGAATATACAAAAGATAATAAAATTGATTACACGGCAAAAAATCCTGCGGCTGAAATCAATGGCGTGAAGTTCGCATCGTTGCAGGACGCGCTTGATCGCGCTCAGAGCGGTGACACAATCAAGCTGGAGCAGGACATTGACCTCCCCGGCACACCGAGCGATCCGGCTCCTACAGATCGTATTACAATAGACAAGCAGATCACTCTTGATCTTAACGGACATGAGCTTAAGAAGTCCGCCACATTGAAAGAGGGCAATGCCGGTCTTTTAATTGGCACAGGCGGCGATGTGACTATCGTAGACACAGCTGAAGATAAGGGCAGCATTACAGGTACAGGTACGCTTCTTATGGCGACAGACGGTGGTAAACTTACTATCGGCGAAGACGCAACAATAATACAGGGAGCCAGCACAGACGGCGGTGAAACAAATAATGACTCAGCTGTCGCTGTCAATGGTGAAAACGCTGTATTAAATATTGTAGGCGGCACAATCACAGCAGCGGAAAGCGGCGTAGGTGTGTTCGGTAAGGGCGAGCTGAATGTTACAGGCGGCGAAATTAAAGCTGTAGAGTTCGGTATCGGCACAAACGGAAGCCAGACAGATGAAAATGCTAAAATTACAATCACAGGCGGAGATATTTCTTCAACAACCAGCGCAGGCGTATATCTGCCTCAGGGCGGTATGACCGTAGGCGAAGATGCAACAATCTCCGGCCCGGCGGGTGTTGTAGTTCGCGGCGGTGAATTGACTGTTGAGGGCGGTACAATTACATCAACCGCTGAAGATAACGAAGAGCTTACTGTCGGCGACGGTGAAAACAATAAAGTAACACCGGGCGCGATTGTTGTTAACGATAAGGATAACGACAGCAGCAGCTACGGCGCACCCAAGCTTGATGTCAAGGGCGGTACATTCGCAACAAAGAGTGAAGAAGTGCCTACGATTAACTACGAAGCAGCAAGCGCAGAAGTAAAGACAGCACCCGTTACAGTAGAGGGCGGTAAGTTCACAAAGGGCGAAGGCGAAGCAGAAACGCCGGACGTTTCCGTTTATCAGTATGTCGGAGACGAGCACGCTGTTAACCCCGAAAACGGTACAGTCGGCACGACCGAAGATGTACCTTTGACGATTATCGACTTCGGTTATGTTGCCACAAAGGCAGATAACGACAAGATACAAGGTGATAAATTTACATCTGACAACGATATCGAGTACAACTGCAGCGACTGGAAGGACGCGACATTCTATTGGTGCTTCAACAGAGCACTGAAGAGCGGCGAAAATGTAGACATTACGCTCACCTCTAACGGACAAACATACAAAGATACATGCGTGGGTAACGGCACCGCACCGCGTTTTGCGGCGTCGCTCCTGAACGACAGCCAGTTCGGTGATGAGGCTAAGACAGGCGTAGCTGTCGGCGATTATACAATCAGCGGTCAGATCCAAGAGGGAGACGCTGTAACGGTTCCCGACGACGTTAAGACTGCTGAGGTTAAAGATATACCCGATGCTTTGAAGGGCGACTACACACCTGTTGTCGCTGCGGCAAAGGTTGTTGACCGCACAGAAGAAGGTGCTATAGGAGAACCGGCGACAGAACTCAAAGCAGAGTATGTCGGTACTACAATAACAGATGGCAATACGGTTTACAACATCAAGGGTACCGCGAAGAATCTTAAGAAGCACAAGAACGGCGCAGGCACTGAAGGCTACTGGTTCGGTATTGAAATCAAGGCTCCGGACGGCGTTGATACCGGTGCGGACAAGACGTACACGCTGACTATCGACAACAAACCGGAATCACCGGCACAGAACTTTGAGGCTCTTTCGATTGCTGACAGTATGGGCGCTATCTTCTACTTTGATGTAGAAAATGATGCGGTACACAAAGTCAGCATCAAGTGGAACAACGATACAACGTATACATATAAAATCGACTTGACACAGGTTAAGGACGACGTTTACGGCGCGGCTTCGTTTGTTGAGGGAGATACAAACAGCTATGGCTTCCTTGCTAAAGCCGACAATAATCTTCTCAACAGCCTTGCTCCACTTGTAAAGGGTGAAAACGAAAAATGGGGTAATACGATTGACGACTGTGTGGACAACACATTCTATGCTGCATTCAAGGTAGATCCGGCGAATGCGGAAGGTCAGTCCTATACGGTTAAGTTCAGCAAGGACGGCGCTGATCCCGCTTCGTATTACTCTGCGGCTGTACCGAATGCCGTAAAGGGTGGTATTTTGTACTTCACACCCACATATTATGAAGGCGATGGCAATATTCCTGCCACCAATTTCCAGGGTAAGTATACAGTAACCGTAACAAAGACAGGCGATAAAAACCCCGACGACACAGCCGAAATTACTGTTTACAAGGTTGTATACAAGGCTGTAGGCGGTAAGTTTGAAGGCGATGTAACATCAATTGACGTTGGTTATGTTGCGACAAAGACGGAAGCAGATGCGCTTACAGCAAACAAGCCCGAGGTTACTCCGAATGACGGTTTCTTAGCGGCTAAATGGGACGAAGGTGTAAAGAGTGATGAAGACTATACTATCACCTATACGGCAACATGCGCAGAATACACGCCTGTTGTAGCTGCGGCAAACATTGCTGACAGCAACGGCGACGTTACAGATGTAGTTAAAACAGGTTATTCAGCAACAGCCGGCACAAAGGATGAAAACGGAAACTATCCGATCACAGGTGTAGCTGCAGACCTCAAGAAGCATACAAACGGCAATAATCAGGAAGGTTATTGGTTCGGTGTTGAGATTCAGGCTCCCGCCGGTGTTGATACAGTGGGTACCGTTGAGGATCCCGCAAAGTATGAGGTAACTATCGACACTAAGTCGGCAGGTGACTCAACCTTTGACACACTTGAAAAGGTTGCAGGTACAGATGTCAAGGGCGCTATCATCTACTTCGATACGAAGGGCGGCGACAAGACAGCAGATATACACACTGTTACTATCAAGTGGGACGATAATACAACATTTACATATGTTATCGACCTGACAGGCGTAAAGCATTATGTTGCAGATCCGATTGTAAAAGCAGGTAACACCGCTGAAGGTGTGACATCAACAGATTATACAGCAACAGTTGGAACATACGAGACAAAGGAAGGCTTCAAGGAGGCAACAGTAACGTTTACGACCACAGATACTCAGGAAGTTCCGTGGAACAAGAACGGCGCCGGAACAGATGGTAACTGGGTAGGTATCACAGTTGCACCGCCCGAGGGTTACACAATAACAGGCTTGGCAACTGCGGCTGCGGAGGCACTTCCCGCTGCTGATAACTTTAAGGAACCGGTTGCTGCTGAAGGCGATTCGGATCAGCTTTCCGGCTACTACGTAAACGCAAATAACATCGAAAAGCCGTACTTCTTCGTACAGATTAAGGACGCACTCGGTAATGAAGCGATTTATTGCTATAAGCTTACTGTAGACGAGAATATTAATCTCGCAGCAAAGCCGGTTACAGATCCGACTGTAAAGGCAGGTAATACCGCTGAAGGTGAGACATCAACAGATTACACAGCAACAGTTGGAGAATACACGACACCGACGGAAGGCGGCTATAAGAAGGCAACGGTAACGTTTACGACTGAAGGCGAACAGATAGTTCCTTGGGACAAGAACGGCGCGGAAACAGAAGGTAACTGGATAGGTATCACAGTTGCACCGCCCGCAGGCAGCAAGATAACAGGCTTGGCAGCTGCGGCTACAGAGGCACTTCCCGCTGCTGCTGACTTTAAGGCACCGGTTGCTGCTGAAGGCGATTCGGATCAGCTTTCCGGCTACTATGTAGACGCTTCGCAGGAAACAATCGCAAAGCCGTTCTTCTTCGTAAAGATTGAGGACGGAGAAGGTAACACAACGGTTTACTGCTATGAGCTTGTTAAGGGTACGACGCTTGAGCTCGAACCGGCTCCGACACCGACAACAGAGCCTACAACAGAACCTACAACTGAGCCTACAACAGAACCGACGACAGAGCCTACAACTGAGCCTACAACAGAACCTACAACAGAACCGACGACAGAGCCTACAACTGAGCCGACTGCGGAACCGACAACAGAACCTACAACGGAACCGACAGCAGAGCCTACAACAGAGCCTACGACGGTACCGTCAGTAGAACCGACAACATCACCATCGGTAGAACCGACAACCGAACCTACGGTTGAGCCTACGGCAGTTCCGACAGCAACACCGAAGCCGACAACGAAGCCTGCAAGCAG
>CANQQS010000061.1 GCA_947626045.1 uncultured Clostridia bacterium
AATGCGCCGCGTCCGACGTGGGTCGCGATAAGCGGGCTGAACTCGCCGTGCATTGTTATTTTTACGTCCTCGCCGAATTCTTCCTTTAACACTTTCATAGCCTCGGCGTACTTATTTTTGTCCGACTCCACTATCAGAAATTCCGGATTTTCAAAATCTACGTCCTCGTCCTCTTTTATCTTTTCGACGAGCTTATGTATGATCTTTTTCTTGCCGCGAAGCTTATCGAGAACCTCCACAAGCCCGTTTTCTATCGTAAGTACCGGCTTGATGTCAAGAAGCGTGCCGACAAACGCCGCCGTTTTTGACAGTCTGCCGCCCTTCTGCAAATATTCGAGCGTGTCAACGAGAAGGTAGCACCGCCACGAAACTATGTACTGCTCACATTCCTTTATTATTTCATCGACTCTCTTTCCCTCCGCCGCCATTTCCGACGCATGCACCGCCGTCTGCGCTATGTAGAGCGAGTATTTGTAGGAGTCGAAAATATACAAATTCGCTTTCGGATTTTCCTCGAGGATTTCCTCTCTCACAAGACACGCGGTGTTGTACTGTCCGCTTGCCGCGCTCGACAGCGTGAAGTATATTACGCTTTCGTGCTCGTCGGTCGCTTTTTTCAGATAATCGTACATATCCGCGTACGGAGTCTGCGAGCTTCTCGGAACGCCGTCGAACTGCTCCTGCATATCGAGAAACTGCTCATTCGTTATGTCGCGGCGCTGCACATATTGCTTTTCGCCGAACAGCGTTATGAACGGGATAATGCCGATGTTGTATTTTTCAAGCGCCTCGTCGGGTATGTCCGAGCTTGTGTCAACTATTATTTTTATATCGCTCATGGGATAATCTCCTTCCTTTTATGTATCTGCATCGAGCGACCGCGAGGGTCGCCCCTACGGCGTTATTCGTGCGAGTGACCGCAAGGCTTCCCCTTGAGGGGAAGCTGTCACGAAGTGACTGATGAGGTGTACAACACGCTTGCGTGTTGTAGGCATAGAGCTTTGCTCGTATGCCGTAGAAAATGTAACTGCGAAGCAGCGTTATTGCGCTATATTCAAAATTATAACGTCCTGACGGGCTACACCTGCTACGGCGTTTGTTGCTACGCAACACGCCTACGACGCTAAAGCGTCGTCCACCTCATCCACCGCTACGCGGTTCCCTCGGTTGCATAGGCGAGCAGGACGCGCAGCGTCCGACCAGCCCTTCCCCTCAATGGGAAGGCTTCCGCAATCCAACCCTACCATGTGAATTTTGTTAATTGTCCCAATTTCTTCAAATTATTAAAACCCTGCTGCCGTAACGCTTCGTATACTATTACCGCCACGGAGTTTGACAGGTTCAGACTGCGCGCGTCCGGTATCATGGGTATTCTTATGCAGCGCTCCTCATGCTCGTGCAGAAGCTCCTCGGGAAGTCCCGCGTCCTCGCGCCCGAACATTAAGTAGTCGTTGTCCCTGTATTCCACGTCAACGTATGTGTGCGGCGCTTTCGTGGTCGCGTAGAAGTAACGCGCGCCTTCGGTTTTTCCGAAAAAGTCAGCCAAATTATCGTAATACTTGACATTCAGCAAATGCCAGTAATCAAGCCCCGCGCGCTTCAAATTCTTGTCCGTAATCTGAAACGCCGTCGGGCGGACTATGTGCAAGCCGCACCCCGTTGCCGCGCAGGTGCGCGCTATGTTGCCGGTATTCTGCGGAATACGCGGCTCTACCAATACTATATTAAACAAGCGATACCATATCCTTACTTCAGAAATTTCAGCATAAATCTGTTGAGCAGCGGACGTTTTATCCCCACTGCCTTCTGCGGGCAAAGCTCCTGACAGCAGAAACATTTTATGCACTTCTTTTTATCTATGACCGGCTTGCCGCCCGTCATGCTTATCGCCTTCGGCGGACAGCAGTCGGCGCACATGCCGCACTTTACGCATGTTTTGTAATCGATTTTCGGGCGTGACGCAAGAGCGTTTTTCGCCCACGCGTTCACCGCCGGCGGCAGCGACAGCAGCCTTAAAAGGTTAAAGTGGCTCTCCGGCTTTACGAAATCGCGCATAATCAGCGGCTCAATCAGTTCACCGACCGTTTCAACCTCGCCCGTAAGTCCGCGCTCGATCGACTCTCTTACCGTGTCTACCTCGTCTGGCGCGTAGCCTATAAGTTCGCATGCTATTTTGTCAAGCGCGTACGCGTTCGCGGACGCCATTACAAGTCCTATGTGGCGGCTTCTCCCTGCGGTCGGTCCGTTGCCCTCCATGCCCCACACCGCGTCCATTATGCTGAGCGTCGGCTTGACGCACTCGCACAAATCCACGAGCATGGAACAGAACGCGCGGCGGTCGTCGAGCCTGAAATGCAGTTCCGCCTTGTGTGTGCCGGGTATTACGCCGAACAGATTTTTTACCGCGCCGGTGTAGCTCGTCATCGCGTGCGTTTTGAGCTTCGGCAGCGAGATTATAACATCCGCTTCAAGCGCGGGGTTTATAATCGGTATTTTCTTTATCGTCCTGCCCTCGGGGAAATGCACCTCGGTAAACGACGTGTCGTAATTGAGCGCCGCTCCGGTACCCTCTATGGCTTTGTCAACGCCGCAGACCGAGTACAAGCTTTTTAAAATCGCGGCGTTATACGGTCCGCCGGGGCTTTCGGCAACGGTCACCTTACCGCCCGCTTCCTCAACGAGTTCTATTACCGCGCGGAGAATGTCGGGGTGCGTCGTTACCGCCTCGTCGGGATTTTTCCGTGATACGAGGTTAGGCTTGATAAGCACCTTGTCGCCCTTTTTCACAAAGCTGCCGATACCGCCTATAAGCTCAACGGCTTCTCTTACGGCGCGCGCCGAGTCGGTGTAGCGTTCGCATTTTACTGTTGAAACGGTATCGGTCATGTACTCGCACCTCGCAGGACAATAGTTTTACGTATATATTATACTATATCCTTTGCTATTTTTCAACAGTTATGTAAATTTTGTTATACAAAAAACGCTCCCGAAGGCGGCGTGAGATAAAACAGTAAAGTATGTTTTTGCGGGATAGAGTCGCGTTATGCGACCCTATCCTGCTTTTCATTTTGAAATAGCGACATTGGCAGGAAGCCTACCAAGTCGTAATAAATATCAATTTGCTGCGTCCGTTTGCCGTTTATCTTTTTCGGCGCGTGGACGTAAATCCGTTGAACCATATCGTTTAGAATTGTTGGCGTTAATTCCTGCAAGTCGAAATATTTGTGAACCTTTCCGATGAACCGCTCTATGTTATCGGACTGCTCTTCTTGTTGTTCAACCTCAGCAGCAAGAACAGTTATCTTTTCGGATAATTCTTGTTGCTCCCGCTCGTAATCATCTGCAAGCATTTTGAAACGGCTTTCATTAAGCGTACCGTTCGCCTTATCCTCGTAGATTGATTTGAACAATCGGTCTAACTCGGCAATCCGCTTTTCGGCTTTTACTATCGCTCTGCGCTTGGTTGCAAGCTCTCTCTTGACTTCGGCTTTGTGTTTCGCGCCCATTATTTCACGAAACCTATCCTCGAAACTTGACACGAAGTTTATCACATAACGCAGATGTTGTAAGACGCCCTGTTCGAGAACAACCGCTCTGATGAAATGAGTATCGCATACGTCAGTGCCTTGCTTGCGCGAGGTCGAGCATACGAAGTGGTCTTGTCGGCTCTCAAAGTATCGACTTGTGCAGTAGTATAGCTTTTGTCCGCAGTCAGCGCAGTAGGCGATACCCGAAAACATATTCGTTTTACCCGTTCTCGTTGGTCGGCGCTTGTTCTTGCGGAGTTCCTGCACCTTTTCCCAGGTGTCGATGTCGATAATCGGCTCGTGAGTGTTCTCGAATACCATTTGGCTTTCTTCAGGATTGTCGAGCTTTTTCTTTGATTTGTACGACTTACGATACGTCTTAAAGTTTACAGTATGACCGAGATACTCTTTCTTGGATAAAATACCCGATATGGTGTTCGGGTGCCATTTATACGGCTTATCCGGCATATCATAGTTGTAAAATCCGTTCTTCACCCAATACGCGCGAGGACACAGGACTTGCTCTTTTTCGAGCAGCTTGCAGATTTGCGATGTACCGTACCCTGCCATGCACAGGCTATAAATTCTTTTCACAACCTTGGCGGCTTCCTTGTCGACTATCCATTCGTTTGGATTGTCGGGACTTTTCATATATCCATACGGCGGTGTGGTCGTAAGAGGTTTGCCCGATTCACCTTTCGCCTTGAATACTGCCCGTACCTTTTTTGAAGAATCCCTCGCATACCACTCGTTCATGATATTCAGAAACGGTGTGAAATCGCTGTCGGTTTGGTTCGCGCTGTCAATACCATTGTTTATGGCGATAAATCTCACGTCTTTTTCTGCAAACAAGATTTCCGTGTAAAAGCCGACCTTTAAGTAGTCACGTCCGAAGCGGCTCATGTCTTTGACGATAATCGTTCCGACATTGCCGTTCTCGACTTCGGCTATCATCGCTTGAAAACCCTCACGCTCGAACGTCGTTCCGCTCACTCCGTCGTCAACGAAATACTGCGGATTTTTGAAATTGTTATCCTTCGCGTATTTGCTCAAAATCGCCTTTTGGTTCACAATACTGTTGCTGTCGCCCTGCAATTCATCATCGCGGCTCAGGCGGCAGTATAACGCCGTTATTTTTTCAGACTGTCTGTTCATTTTTTATCCTCGCTTTCCGACAGTCTGCCAAACAGGATTGTATATTCAGTATATCACATTTCATTCTGTTTGTCACCGCCTTTTTCGGGATTTTCAGCCATCAATTTCAACAATTTTGACGGCAGGGATTTGTGCCCGGCATACACACCGCTGAAACGGTATGTTGTGTTGCCGCTTTCAAGGGTAAGCGTTATCTGTGGAAGCTCCGCAGATAACAGATTTTTAACTTTCATATTGCACCGTTCCTTTCTTTTAGTGATGTCAGTAGATTTTTTAACTCGCTGATTGGAATATTTGCCTCGTTTACGGCGTTTATGATTTCCTCGTTTTCAAGCTGTACCCTCGTTTTTTCAAGAGCCTTAATTTCAGCTTGGAGCTTTTGCACTCGCGCTGTTTTGTAGTTTATCTTGTCTGTAATTGTTTGAATATCCATAGTGTCCTCCTTTACAGTTCGGGATCGTTATGCCCGTTATGATGTTGTGTTTGTTCGGTTTCCCTGTCAGCACGTTCTCTGTATTCAGTAAGTTTTTTGAGAATACTCGGCTTTTTCTTCAGCGTTTCCTTCTCCGGCTTTATGTCAAGGAACATATCCACGTTTTTCTTTAATACCGCTATGTCGTCGTATTCATCTTTAATATCCTTGTGCAGAGCCGACAGCTTGGAAATGTCCGTCAGAAGCCGCTGCCTTTCCGCTTCGATTAGCTTCGCGCTCGGCAGCTTGTTGTTCTCCGTCAGGTGCGGCTTTAATTCGTTCGTCAATCGACGGAACAGATCAATTTCCTGTTTATGATTGGAATAGAAGCTGTTTTTCAGCAACGGATTTTTCTTTGTGTATTCCTCGTAAATCGGTTTCAAGTTTCGATACATATTCAGCTTTTTTATCAAGGCGTCAAGCTCGGTTATACGTTTTTTATCGGACTTAATTTTGTCCGCCGTTTCCTTTAGTTTCTTTGATTTATCTGATACCCGCTTTGCCAAATCATCGTAGTCCGCAATTCCTCTCTCGTGTATAACGATAAGCGTTTTTGCTATCAGCTGTAAATTGTGGATTTTCGCCCATTGTTCATATCCTTTGGACTGTTGACACTTTACATTGTGTTCGACGTCAATGAGCAGGTCAACGGTTTTGGGCTGATACATTCCTTTGATACGAAGCTCGATATTATCTTTCTCGTAACCTCTGCCGATTGTATCGGTTTTGGTAAACCGTTTGTTGACTGTATCGCGAAACCACAGAAACTCGTCCTCGCGGACAATATATTTCTTGTCGCGCATCCGCCGCAGAAAATCTTCATAATCAACCGCGAACAGGATACACTCGTCGATTGCTTTTTTGATTTTGTATTTGTTTGAAATATACGTTTTCTTTTGCTCATAGCTCCGTTTCCGTCCGCTCGGCTCGACAACATTTAACCCGTATTCGGCGCATATCTTGTCGCTGATTTCCTGTATTCGGTAGTATGATTTCTTGTCGGAGCGATAGCGCTTGTGGTCTTTGAAACTGACGGCATTAAATATGATATGATTGTGATAGTGGTCTTTGTCGGTATGAGTACAAAGTACATATTCATACTTCCCGCCCAAAACCTCATCGGCGAATTTCTTTCCTATTGCGTGACATTGTTCCGCTGTGACTTCGTTCGGCTTGAATGATTGGATAAGATGATATGCTTTATTTTCTCCGCCGTCCCTTGCCGATTGTGCCGTTAATTCAAATTCAAGCTCCGCTGTTTCGTATGCGCAGCCGAAGGTGTAGATATATTTACCGCCCTCGGTTTTGCACTCGTTTCCGATATATGTTATTGACTTGCCGAGAGTGTGTTTGACACGTTCAGCACGTTTGCTTCGCAAACGCCGACCTGCGGTCGTCCGCCCTTCTTGGCGGTGCGCATGTATTTCAGTAATTGCCATATCTCGTCCACCTTTGCTTTGATAGCCTCAACGTCTTGTTTCATAATTCCATAGGTATTGGCGTTCCGTATGATTTGGTTGATGTTCTTCCCGATAGCATTCATTTCCTTAATTACTGCCCTTAAGTCGGAAGTATCAACATTTACCACGAACCCGTCAATAGCCATTTTCCGCAGATACGCGCCGCGATTAGTCACATTAGCCAACTGTACGCGCCTGTTTATCTGTTCAAATTCTTTCTCATCAACATAAAATTTCACTTGAATATCCCGCCTGCGCTTATTCAAGAATTTCACCTCCTTTCATGGAAGAAGGAAACTTTTTTGCAAAATCCCGCAAGGGATTTTGGAACACTTTCGGTACTTTGAGTACCATAGTGTTATGCTTGCTAAATAAGTTTTCACCCATTATTAGCACTATCAATGCGTTGATTTTCTCGCTTTTACTTGCAATCAGAGAATATCCGTATCAATAGTGCATATTTATTATATCACGAATTAAAAATATGTCAATAGTTTTTTGAAAAAATACATTTATGTACTTGAAATTCATAAATATATGTGGTATACTGTATGTGAGGTGAAGTAAAGATGAATAACGAAGAAATGACAATAGGACAGCGTGTAAGAAAGGCGCGGAAGGAAAAAGGGTATAACCAGACGGAGCTTGCGAACGTGCTAGGTAAATCGCTGCGTACAATCCAAAAATACGAAAACGGCGAGATTGAAATTTCAATCAGTATGCTGAATGAGCTTGCAAGGGTTCTTGACACCACCACAACGCATCTGCTCGGCTACAAAACCGAAACGGTGAAACCGCAGATAACCACGTTTGCGGACGTGGCAGCAACGCTGTTTGAACTTGAAAAGGTAGCAGGACTGAAATTTGATATTGACGTGAAGCGCCCGCCGCGAGATGATAACTGGGAGTGTTCCATCACATTTGACGGAAAGGCAAAAACCGACCTTAACGCCGATATGTGTTTGTTCCTTGAGGACTGGGCAGACGCAAGAGAGAATTACTCAACAGAGCGGTACGCGGATTGGAAGGATAAGACACTTGCGTATTATTCGAGATTGGCGGTAGGCGAACATTCAGATAAAGCGGACGATAATGCGATAAAGGTAAAAATTGTTCCGGCATATGATAAATAAAACTCAAAAAAAATTTGCCGCAGCCGTTTATTGGAGCAGCGAATTTTTTACTCATCAGCCCTTATCAAACGCCACCGTAACGCTCGTACCCTTGCCTTCGGCGCTATCTAAGGTGATTTCGGCATTATGATAAATCGCACCGTGCTTTACTATCGCAAGCCCCAAGCCCGTGCCGCCGACCTGCTTTGAACGGCTTTTATCGACGCGGTAGAAACGCTCGAAAACGCGCGGTTTGTGTTCGGCGCTGATGCCGATGCCGGTGTCGCGGACGGTGAGGTACGCTTTTTTATCCGCGCCGTTTACGATAACGTCGACTGTCCCGTTTTCCTTGTTGTATTTGATCGCGTTGTCGCAAAGATTGTAAATCATCTCGTCGAGAATTTTCCGCACGCCGCACACTTTTGCGCTGTCGCCGATTAAGTGGAGGCTCACGTTTTTCTTCGCTGCTTCGCTTTTAAGGCGGTCGATAATTTCGCCGGACAGTTCATATAAATCAACATCTTCCTTTTCGAGCGGAATGTTCTTTTCATCAAGCTCCGAAAGCTCTATAATGTCATTCACAAGCGAAATGAGCCGCTGTGTTTCGTCGTAGATCGACTTTGAAAAATCCGCCGCGACGTCCCGCGGGACGTCTCCGTTTTTCATAAGCTCCGCGAAACCGGAAATCGAGGTGAGCGGCGTTTTTAATTCGTGCGACACGTTCGCGGTAAACTCGCGGCGCGTTTCGTCGCGTTTTGAAAGCTCCTCGATCTGATTTGAGATAGTGTGCTTCTGGTCGGATATTTTTTTCAAAAGCGGCGTTAATTCCTCGTAAGCTTCGTTGCTTTCGGGATTTTCCAGGTCGAGATTGTTTATCGGTTTTACGATTGACTTTGACACCCTCGACGACAGAACCGCCGTTATTATAAGCACCGCCAAAAGAATAAACAGGATAGGCTGCAAAAGTCCCATAACGATTGTGAAAACGGTGTATTGGTTTGTTGAAACGCGCAAAATGCTGCCGTCGGACAATTTAACGGCATAGTACAGCGTTTTCTCGGTCAGTGTTTTCGAGTATCTGACGCTCATACCAGTTCCCGTTTCCATAGCCTGTTTAATTTCCTCGCGCTCGGCGTGATTGTCGAGCGACGACGCATCGGCTTGATTGTCGAAAACAACAGTTCCGTCGGGATTTACGAGAGTTATTCGCCTATCTGTGTTATCAAGACTTTCAAGAAAGGACACGCCCTCGTTTTCGACCGCCTGGGCGATATAGCCCGCTTCGCTTTCCACCTCAGTCCGAATTTGATTTTCAAACGTATCGAATAAAATTCCTATGACAAATACCGCCGCGGCGATGAGAGCAAAAAGCGTTGTCAAAAACGTGAAGCGAAATATTTTTTTATTCATGCCCTTCACCGCCTATCTTGTAGCCGATATTTTTCACCGTTTTGATAAGTGCGCCCGCCTCGCCGAGCTTTACGCGCAGCTTGCGTATATGCACGTCGAGCGTACGCGATTCCGTGTAATACTCGCCCCACACCTTAGTGAGCAGCTTTTCGCGCTCCACGACGTTTCCGTCGGCTTCCAAAAGCGCGGTAAGCAGGGAATACTCCTTATATGAAAGCTCCACGCTTTTTCCCGAAACCTCTATAATATGCTTCGCGGGATTTACATATAAACCGCCGATTTGATATACCTTTTCGCGCGGCGCGGTTTTCTCGTATCGGCGCAGCACGGCGCGCACGCGCGATATGAGCTCGGTCATGCCGAACGGCTTCGCTATATAATCGTCCGCGCCCATGTCAAGACCCGTCACCTTGTCAAATTCGCTGCCTTTCGCGGTGAGCATAATAACGGGAATGTCGGCTGTGGCGGGGGTTTCACGGAGCTTTTTCAAAATCGAAAGTCCGTCCTCGTCGGGGAGCATGATGTCAAGCAGGAATAATTCGGGCGCGGCGGCGCCGAGCGCGTCCCAAAGCGATTGCGGCGCGTCAAAGCCGCGCACGTCGTAGCCCTCGCGTTCAAGCGCGTAGATTACGAGTTTTCTGATGTTGTCGTCGTCTTCGAGAATGTATATCATTTTGTATTCCTCCTTTGGGGATGTAAATTATGATTTAGGGGTGTAAAACCCCTCCGTCGGCTTCGCCGACACCTCCCCTAGTAGGGGAGGCTCACACACTGCTAAATCATAATTTCCCGCCCATATTATACACCCGCCGCACATGATTTTCAACACGGACGTTTATTCGTTATCGAATAAATCACCCATTCCGCGATATTTTCCGCATGGTCGCCGATGCGCTCAAAATATTTCGCGATCATCAGCAAATCAATAAGCGCCTCCGCGCTGTCTTTGCCCTCGCGTACCGCTTCAATAAGCTCGTTTTTGACCTTATCAAACAGCGCGTCAACCGCGTCGTCCTGACCGATAACGGATTTCGCGAGAGAAATATCCTTTTTCACGAACGATTCCACGCTGTCCGTCACCATTTTTATCGTCGCGCGCGCCATTTCCGTTATGTGCGTCTTGCTCATCGGCGCGCTGCCCTTGATATGCTTCACAATTTCCGTAATATCCGTCGCTTGGTCACCGATACGCTCCATGTCGGAAATCATTTTCAGCGCTGACGAAATTACTCTCAGATCCGTCGCCACCGGCTGCTGCTGCAATAACAGCCGCATACAAAGCCGCTCTATATCGCGCTCCTTTTGGTCTATCTGCCTGTCCGCTTCGAGAGCCGTGTCGCGCATATCATCGCCGCCCTCCGTGAGATACTTCACGCAGCCGCTTATCGCTTCCTCGCACAGCGCGCCCATCGTCGTAAGCTCGTCGTTAAGATGCGCTAATTGCTCGTCAAATTTATTCCGCATTATCCGAACCTCCCCGTTATATAGTCCTCCGTCCTCTTGTCGGCGGGCATCGAGAACATCTTTTCCGTATCGTCGTACTCAATGATCTCGCCGAGCAGGAAAAACGCCGTTTTATCCGCTATCCGCGCCGCCTGCTGCATATTGTGCGTGACGATCACTATCGTGTATTTTTCGCGCAGCTCCGTTGCCAGATCCTCTATTTTCGATGTCGAGATAGGGTCGAGTGCGGATGTCGGCTCGTCCATCAAAAGTATCTCCGGCTCGACGGCGAGCGCACGCGCGATGCATAACCGCTGCTGCTGACCGCCGCTCATACCGAGCGCGCTCTTTTTGAGCCTATCCTTGCACTCGTCCCATATCGCCGCCTGCTTTAATGACCTCTCCACAATTTCGTCGAGCTTCACGCGAGACTTTATTCCGTGTATTCTCGGTCCGTAGGCGATGTTGTCGTAAATGCTCATCGGGAACGGGTTCGGTTTTTGGAACACCATTCCGACGCGCTTTCGCAGCACGTTCACATTCATATCCTTGTAAATATCCACTCCGTCAAGCGTGACTTCGCCTTTGATATGACAGCCTTCAACGAGGTCGTTCATGCGGTTGAGCGTTTTCAGAAACGTCGATTTGCCGCAGCCCGACGGTCCGATCAACGCTGTGATCCGCTTTTCGGGAATATCCATATTTATATTTTTTAAAGCCTGATGCGCGTTGTACCACAAATCAAGACTTTGCGCCCTTAAAATATCAGCCATTTTCCTTCCTCCTGAGTTTTTTCGCCGCGAGCTTTGCCGCGAGGTTTATGATAAGCGTCAGTATCAGCAGTATCGCCGCGATCGAGAACGCGATGTCAAATTCGCCGCGCTCCTTCGCGTACATATACAGCGCGACCGTGAGCGTCGAGCCTGCTTTGCCGGGCATTACACTTTCCCATATGCCGAGTATCTCATTCGCCATACCCGCCGTAAACAGCAACGCCGCGCTCTCGCCGACGATCCTTCCGATAGACAAAATGCAGCCCGTTACGATTCCGTCTATCGCCGACGGCAGCACCGTTGTGCGTATCATATGCCACTTGCCCGCGCCGAGACCCAGCGCGCCCTCGCGGTAGCCGTTCGGCACGGTTTTAAGGCTCTCCTGCGTCGTTTTTATGATAGTCGGCAGCGTCATTATTACGAGCGTCAGCGCGCCCGCGATAAGGCTTGTGCCGAGCGAGAAAAACTGCACGAATATCAACATTCCGACAAGTCCGTATATGATCGACGGTATGCCCGACAGCGTTTCCGTCGCAAGCTCTATTATCCGCACGATACGCTTGTTTCTCGCGTACTCGTTAAGGTAGACCGCCGCGCCCACGCCGATCGGCAGCACGATTACAAGCGTCACGATTATGATGTAGAGCGTGTTTAAGATATTCGGCAAAATTCCTATCGTGTCATTTATAAAGCTCGGCTTTGACGTGAGCAGTCCGGGCGTTATATGCGGTATGCCTCGCACGAGAATGTAACCGATTATCCCCAAAAGCATAAGGCACATCAGTCCCGCGCAGACGTATACAAGCGCGTTCAATACCGCGATTTCAATTCTGCGCCTTTTCGATATTCCGCTATTCATCACTCTCACCCCGCTTTACAACGAAATTCAGTATAAGATTTATTATCATAATGAATACGAACAGCACGAGCGCGATCGAGAACAGCGCCTGCCTTTGCAGTCCCGACGAGTACGACATTTCGCTCGCGACCGCCGTTGTGAGAAAGCGCACGCTTTGGAAAAGACCGGGCATATTCGCGACGTTTCCCGCGACCATCATTACCGCCATAGCCTCGCCAATCGCCCTGCCTATACCGAGCACTACGGCGGTGAGTATGCCGCTTTTCGCGGCGGGTACGACCACCTTGAAAACCGTTTCCGTTTTCGTCGCTCCGAGCGCCAGCGACGCTTCCTCGTACTCCTTCGGCACGGCTTTTATCGCCGTTTCCGATACGGAAATTACCGACGGTAAAATCATCACCGCAAGCACGATTATAGCCGAAAACAGGTTTGCGCCGTCGGGAAGATCGAAAACCTTGCGCACAAGCGGGACTATGATTATCATGCCCAATAAGCCGTATACCACCGACGGTATGCCCGACAGCAGATCCACCGCCGTCCGCACGATCCCCGCGCTTTTGCCGCCCGACATTTTCGCGAGATACACCGCGCACATAAGCCCTATCGGCACACCTATCACGATCGCGCCCGCCGTTCCGTAGACGGAGGTCAATATGAACGGCAGTATACCGTACTGCGGCTCGGCTGCGGTTGAAGCCCAAACCCTGCCGAAAAGGAAATCCGTTATTCCGATCTCGCCTATCGCCGGTATTCCGCTTATCACAAGGAACACTGTTATCACCAGCACAAACGCGACCGCCAAAAATCCGCAGAATGTAAACACGGCGTTCATCGCCTTTTCAAGCGCGTCTGTTGTCTTTTTCAGATTTTTCACGGCGCGTCACCTCTTGACCGGTACCGCGCCCGCTTTTTCGATCATTTCGTCAGCCGCCGCGCTCGACGCGTAATCCATAAACGACTGCGCCGCTTCGGATAATTCCTTGTTTTTCGGAGTAACGAACACGAAATCGCGCTGAATTTTATATGTTCCGTTCTGTATCGTTTCGGTTGACGGAGTAACTCCCTCGACCGACAGCAACTTTACGCTGTCATTTACCGACGCGAGCGACGCGTAGCCTATCGCGTTCGGGTTTGTCGAAACGGTCTGCACGACATCGCCGGTCGAGGTAAGCTCCTGCGTGTATTTGCACATATCCTCCGTTCCCGTTATCGACTCAAATCCGTCGCGCGTACCCGAAGCCGCCTCGCGCCCTATCAAAACCACCGGCGCGTCCGAACCGCCGACCTCGCTCCAATTCGCGATCTCGCCCTTATAGAGCTTTCCAATCTGCTCAATAGTCAGATCCGACACGGGATTCTGCGGATTTACGATCATCGCAATTCCGTCGATCGCAATCACCTCAGCGTCAAGAGTCTCCGCTTCCTCCGGCTTCAAATCGCGGCTCGAAAGCCCGATGTCGCAGCGCCCCTCCGACACTGCCTGTATCCCCGCGCCGGAGCCTGTCGGGTTATATGTAATCTTCGTACCGCCGTTTTCAACCATATACGCCTCGCTCAGATAGCCTATGACCTTCTCCATAGAAGTCGAGCCGTCCGTCGATACCGTCTGCGTTGTACTGTCCGCCGTCCCACCGCAGCCCGCAAGAGCCGCCGCCGATATGCCGACGGCAAGCAGCGTTGTAATAAATTTTTTCATAAAAATCACCTTCCGAAAATTATTGTATCTTTGATACGATTTAATATTAGCATAGGTGATGTTAATTCTGAAAGCGCGGCCAGGTTAATTGTATGTTAATATTTTTGTGTAGAAAGTTTTGACCTCGTTTTTGGGGTTGGGAGTATAACTAAATTAAGATGTCCCTACCTATGGAGGTGACATCTTAATTTTTTCAGCAGAGGACTTTTTCCTCTGCTGAAAACGTTGAATGACGGCGCACAGCGCCTTATTGAAACATAAGGGATATGTTGATTTTGGCGTTTTTGCCGTTAAAAAAGTAAGTGTTTATGCGGGTTTCAGAACTATAAATATCTTATAAATGAGGACATTATATGTAAAGAAAACGGCATATCGCAATTCAAGCGATATGCCTTTCTTGTACCCTGTCCGACAGCCTGTCATAAAATTATTGATTATACTGTCTTATGTCATGCCATCGGAAGGAGCGTTTTCTTTTACTGTTTCGGATTTACTATATCACGCCAATCAAGGTCGCCGCGTTCAAGTCCGTGTATGAGGACTTCGGCGGTCGCGCTGTTTGTCGCTATAGGTATGTTGTGCATGTCGCAGAGCCTCAAAAGCGAGAACACGTCGGGTTCGTAGCCCTCCGCGCTCAGCGGGTCGCGGAAAAACAGTACAAGGTCAATTTCGTTGTACGCTATTCTCGCGCCTATCTGCTGGTCGCCGCCCTGCGGTCCGGGAAGAAATCTGTATATGTTAAGTCCGGTACTCTCACTTACGAGCTTACCCGTCGTGCCTGTCGCAAAGAGCGAGTGGCGCGACAATATACCCGAATATGCTATACAGAACTGTATCATAAGCTCTTTCTTCTTGTCGTGTGCTATCAGTGCAATATTCATGGGATTTACCGTCCTTTCCCCGTCCGTGTCTTACTGCCTTCTCCTTTGAAACAACCGTTTAAAAAATCCTCTTCTTTCGTCGAAATCCATAACAGGTACTTCTTCGCCGTCTATGCGGGCGGCTATATTCTTAAACGCCGTACCGGCGCGTGAATATGTATTCGTGACCGCGAGCTTTCCGCTTAATGCGGAAATAACAAGCTCCTCGTCGTCCGGCACAAGTCCGGCTACGGGTATTTGAAGCCTGTCCACGCAGTCGTCCACATTTATCATAATGCCGCGGTCTATCATGTCGGGACGTATGCGGTTTATAATGACCTTTATATCCGTAACGCCCATGTCCTCAAGCACCGACACGGTTCTGTCCGCGTCGCGCAGAGCCGTAAGCTCCGGCATCGTCACGATAAGCGCCGCGTCAGCCGCCGGCGCGGCGTACAGAAATCCGCCGTCTATGCCCGCCGGCACGTCCACTATGCAGTATTCGAACCGCGCCCTTATCTGCTCCCAGACATTTTTTACCGCCTCGTCGCTCAAAAACGATATACCGCGCGTCTGCGGAGCAGGTATAAAATAGAGATTTTCAAATTCCCTGTCCTTTATAACCGCATCGTCAAGGCTGCAGCCGCAGTCTATAACGTCCGAAATGTCATATACAATATCGCTCTCCAGACCGAGAACAATATCCAGATTGCGAAGCCCCATATCCATATCCGCCACCGCCGTAAGATGTCCTCTTAAAGCGAGCGCCGCGCCGAGGTTTGCGGTCGCGGTTGTTTTACCCGTGCCGCCCTTGCCGGACGCTATTATGATGATTTTTCCCATAGCTTGTCTTATTCCTTTCAGCCGTGGCATTATAGAAATTGTACCACACTTTTTGGAGTTTGTCCATATCTAAATGAAAAATTATACAAACAATTTTCATTTATTTATACAAAAATTGTGTAATATGAGCAGGTTATTCCGCATTATTCAAGGTGAAATTTTCCGTTACTATTCTGTCGTCGCGCAGATACGCTTTTTTCATGCCGCCGCGGAAGTCGTTTTTGTCGTAGTAGCTGTGCGTGCCGGATATGCGAATGTCGGACGGCGACATGTCGAGAGCGATTACGTACGCGCCCTTATTGCCCATGCAGCCCGCCTCGACCTGTCCGCGCAGTCTGCCGAGCACAATCACGTTGCCGACAGCCGCTACCTTGCCGTCCTCCGCTACGTCGCCGACAAGCACGAGATGTCCGTCGGACTCCACCGTTCTGCCGCGCACGACGCCCTCGTAAAATCTGGCGCGGCTCGACTTAAAGTTGGTTGTGACAACCTCGCGTATCTCGCGGAACGGAGAATCGTCGTTTGACTTTTCCGCGTCCTTTAAATCCTTCGGAAGTTCAAGCGTCCGCTCGGTAAAGTCGTCCTTGTCCGTCCTGCGGCGTTCGCCGTAATTTATCGTGCTTTCGGGGAGCATAGCCTTAACAATGGCTTCAAGGCGCATTTTGTCGCTGCCTGTAAGCTCGCGTCCGGCAAAATATATGTTGCAGTGACCGTCGCCGAAAAACTTGCGGAATTGGCGCAGTTTGTCATAGAGAGAGTTTGTTATATCGGAAATGGGGCTTGACGCGTCGAGATAAATTCTCACACCGTCGCCCGCTCCCTTCAGCTTTATAAGCTCCTTTTCCATGGCTGTGCCCTCCTTCGTTTATTCCTCGTAATCCGCTGTCTGCGGCGTCTGTGTCGGTGCGGGTGTCGGCTGCAGCTTAAAATACGCGTCGAAAATATCCTTCGCAACGAGCGCGGCATTCGTTCCTCTTACGCCGTGTTCAAGCACGACCGCAACCGCTATTTCGGGATTGTCAAACGGCGCGTACGCGATAAATACCGCGTTGTTCGAGCCGTCGCCGACCTGTGCCGTACCCGTTTTGCCGCCGACCTGTATGCCGTAATTCGCGAATACCTCAGCTGCGCTTCCCTCGTCGGCAACCTTCTTCATACCCTGCTTTACCGCGTTTATATCCTCCGGCTGCATGTCGATTTGATCCACTATCTCGGGATTAAACTCCTTCACAATCGAGCCGTCAACCGACGAGCGTATGCTCTTTATAAGATTTACTTTAAGCCTTGTGCCGCCCGACGCGATTGTCGCCGCGTAATTCGCGAGCTGCACCGGCGTAAACAGGCTGTACGACTGACCGATTGCCGCCTGGAGCGTGTCGCCGTCGTACCAGTCCTGACTGGTGACGTTTGTAACGACCTGCTTCTTGTATCCCGGGCTTGCCATATGACCCGAGGTTTCCTCGGTAAGCTCGATGCCCGTATGCTCGCCGAGACCAAACTTCTTCGCATACTCGTCGAGTACCGTTATATTCAATCGTCTGCCGACCTCGTAAAAGAAGTAGTTGCAGGAATTTTCGAGTGCCGCCGTTACATTCTGTCTGCCGTGCGTGAGCTTGTACTCGTTCCATATCCAGCACGCGGGCTGGTAGTCGTCATAATATTTGTAAACACCCTCGTCAACGATTATCTCGTTCGTCGTGATATTTCCCGTTTCAAGTCCCGCTATCGCGGTAAGCGGCTTAAACGTCGAACCGGGGCTGTACGTGCCGCATACGGCTCTGTTAAACATCGGACGCGCCTCGTTTTCGACAAGCGAGCCGTAATCCTCGTTAAAACGCGACATGTCGTACGTCGGGCATGAAGCCAGTGCGAGCGTGTCGCCCGTTTTAATGTCGAGCACGACCGCCGCTCCGGCGTTACAGTCCGCGCCGTCCTTCGGC
>CANQQS010000062.1 GCA_947626045.1 uncultured Clostridia bacterium
CCTATGGTGCGCATATCGTTGTCGGGATCTCCGTCATTACCCGGCACATTGCCGCCGTAGGCGTAAATTTCCGAGCCGTTTTTCGCCGATATACTGTCGGTCCGTATTCCACGTGAGAGCAGCGATGACTCGCCGCCCGCGCCAATCACAAGAGCGCCGTCCTCGGCGGATAAAACGCAGTTTGCGGATAAAATGTCGGGAGATTGATCATATAATACGATACCTGTGCACTGTTGAGCGTCGCTTGTCAAACACGTGCCTATAAGAGTTGCTTTATTTACACTTATCGAGCTGTAAGCGTATATGCCGGCAGAAAACGTCGGTGCTTTTCCGCTTACCGCCGTGACAACTCCGCCTCCGCAAATACTCAGACTGTCCGCGATAATACCGAAGCTTGACTCCGTGGCGTGAAGGTTAACAGCAGCCAGATTACCGCTGTTATTCGTGTTTATTGTCAAATTACCGCCGAAAATACTTGAGCTTTCGCTTTCCTGTGACACATTGATTATCAGTACGGACGAATTATCCGGAATGCTGATTTCGGCGTCGGACTTTAACCAAATATCCGCATCCGACGACGTAATTAACGCCATGTCGCCCTCGGGAAATTTTATCACTTCGCCTTCGGTCGTTATGCCACCCAAATTTTCCGTCGATTCGGATTCCTCTTCCGTATCGCCGAATACCAGCGACTCATTGCCGAGATTCAGAACATTTATATCCGCACTCTTAAGCATCGCCGCAAGCTCGTCCGCCGTCTTGTTTTCGGCGTCCGTCCAGTCCACGTCCTTAAACGCGCCCCAGTCGGTATCGCCCCAGTCGATCGCGTCAATGCCGCCGGTATAGTTTTCTCCGGCTTCGACCGGATTTAATATCGACGGACGAGTATTCTCGCCCTCCGGCGCTGCAAACGCCGCCGACGGCGCGAGCGAGACAGTCATAGCCGCCGCAAGTATGTACAATAAAATTTTTTTCGTATGTTTCATTGTTTTGCCTCCTTTGTTTTGGATTTTTATATAAAAATTATCCCATTATTATAATTATATCATATTTTCAGCGTAAATTCAAATTTATTCGCGTCGTAAAAAGCACATTTCACGCCGTGGCGCGAAATATTCGCCGGTATTACAGCAAAGGAGCATATCCTTTTCAGATACGCTCCTTGATATTTTTATGTTGTCTTTCAGCCTGCAGGCTGTATAACCTTTGACGCGTCGTACTCAAGCTCGGGGTATTTGAGTGTCAGTCCGTTATATGTGTACAGTATACCGTTTCCGCTGTAGTTGTTCACGTATACCTCCTCCTGCTCGGGGTACAGCTTAACAGCGTGCGGTCCGTCGGGAAGCTCTATTTGAATCGTTTTTGTTGTAACGGTTTCCTTGACGATTTCGTTTCCGTTGTCGTCCTTTCCCGGAATCTCGATTTCCTCGTCATTTACAACAGCCGCTTTATCATACGCTTCTCCGTCAACGTATACCGGAACCTCGCTGCCAGCGGCAAGAGAGTTCGCGTTTGTAAGCGTTATATGCGCGGTGTAGGTGTAATTGTCGGGATTGTGAGCCGTCGTTATTATTCTGCCTGTTGTTACGGGCATTCCCACCGGCTCTGCCCCGTTTTTGGTTAAGGAATTAATGTAATTAATAACCGCTTCCACAAGTCCGCTGCCCTCGGCAATCATATCATCCGTGCTTATTATATAGTCGTGCGATGCGAGAATCAGCTTCGTCGTGTCGTCGTTTTTATCCAAATCTGTGTTGCCGGCGATGAGAGAAACGGTTTCTATCTTTTCACCCTCGGGCTTATTCGGATCGTAGCAGATACGCATACCGCCTATCTGCGGGAACGAGCCGCTGTAGCTTGCGGTAAGGAATCCTGTTTCCGCGTCCTGCGCCGTAACGGAGGAAACATATCCCTCCAGAACCGTATACAGCTGCGCCGGCGTTATTTCCGCTATGCGCACATTGTTTGCGAACGGCAGTGCGTCTATGATATGACCGAGCGTGATTTTGCCGTTCGGAACGCTTGCGCGGTAACCACCGCCGTTTTCAACAGCGACTATCGGAGCCGTTATATTGCCTTCCGCGTCTTTGTACGTGTCAGGTACAAGATTTTTTGCTTCATCTATCATCGCATCGCAGATGAGGCTGCCGAAGTTGGTTTCGCCTACGCGTCCCTCCGCGATCACGCCTCTTATCGAGCCGCCCCAGAGCGTTGTTTTCGTTTCGCCGATTTCCTGTTTAAGCGTTTTGCCGAGCTTCGCGCTCACATCGGTTATCGTTTTCGTAACCTCCGCGTCGGGAGTGATGTTGTTGAAGAAAGCGCGAGAGAGCATAGCCTCATCTATTTTTACCTCTCCGTTTTCCTCGACGTTGATTTCCATTCTGCCGACGTTTACGCTGCCTGTACCTGTCTGCGCTATTGTTATGTTGCCTACCTTTTCGTTTACCACATGATGCGTGTGACCGTCGATAATCGCGTCAAGCTCCGTGCCTGCCATTGCTTCGGCAAGCTTTTCACTCGTGCAGGCGCCCTCGTCAGTCTCGCCCATATGTGTGAGCGCGATTATTACGTCCGCGTTCTTGCTTTCCAAATCCGCCACTTGTTCTTTTGCGGTTTCAACCTCATCTTTAAATTCAACACCCGCTACGTTTTCCGGCTTTGTCGAGGTTCTTGTGTTCTGCGTGGTAAGCGCGAAAATGCCGACTTTTACGCCGTTTTTCTCGATAATGACGTTTGCGCCGTTATTCTTGTCGCCGTCGGCGCACAAAATCGCGCCGTCCTTGTATGTATTCGCCGATATAATCGGGAAATTTGCCATATCTCTAAGCTCTTTAAAGTGGTCAAGACCGTAGTCAAATTCATGGTTTCCGGCTGCCATGACATCGTAACCCGCCGCGTTCATGATTGTTATTACGTCCTCGCCCTTTGACTGCGACGCGAGAGCCACGCCCTGCGTAGCGTCACCTGCGTCGGCGAGAATAGCGCCGTCGAGCTTTTTGAGTGCCGCCACGCTGTCAGAGCCTATAACCGACGACGAGCCAACAAGCGCGCCGTGCATATCATTCGTGTGAAGAATTACAACTTCAGGCTCGTCGGATATATCAACCGTTCTGCCGCTGTTTTCAGTCGCCGGTTCAAGATGGTCCGTCCATTCAAACACCTTTGCCGTGTGTGCGTTGTCCGGCTCGTAAATATCGACAAGCGCGTCAATCTCGTCGTTGCTCAGACTGCCTCTTATTTCCTTAACGCCCAAAAGCGCGTTGGATTCGTTGTAGTATGCCGCAAGATGGAACGATATTTCTTTCGCTTCACCTTCCGCTACCGCCGGAAGCGTCAGCGAAAGCACCGTCACAACTGACGCGGCAACCGCCGTAATTCTCTTAAACCACAAGTTTCTCATACTTATTCCTCTTTTCAATGTCAAATTCATATGCGGTGCGTATGTTTATTGTCGCCGCATATTTATTCTACCACAATTTTTTCTTTGTGTCCATAACCATTTAAGTCGAAAAAAGCGCATTTCACGCCATGTTTTCCGTTCAATATTGGCATACTTGACATTTTTTGAAAAAATACTTGACAAATAAAAAAATATCGTTTATAATATGTAACGTTGCTATGGCGGTATAGCTCAGTTGGCTAGAGCATGCGGTTCATACCCGCAGTGTCAGTGGTTCAAATCCACTTACCGCTACCACGTCGGCGCGAACGTCGCAGCGTTCGCGCCGACTTTTTTTATTTCATAAAAAAGTCAGCGCTCAAACGCTCCGTTGCGCCTCCTCTTTCACAAAAAGCCGTCGCTGCATATCGGCTAACGGCTTGTAAACGCGCCGTCTTAACGCCAATTACTTGCTTTGGGCTTTTTGTGAGTATCGCGTGTCGCGTACTGCTCCTTCTCCGTCCGAAGCCGTCGCTCGGTTCGCCTGTTCGCTTGCAAGCGCGCTCACGACGGCTCGCTGTCGCTTTGGGCTTCGTACGGGTTGGCGCCTGCGGCGCATTGCGTCGTATATTATTTCGTAGGGGACAGCGCCCTCGACGTCACGTCAGTATGACAGCTTTTGAGCATAGCGCGATGCGCAGTAGTACGCCTAATAATAAAAAAGTCAGCGTACATTATCAAAATTCATAATGCGTCCACATACTGACAATTTTAACCGTTTTATTTTCATCGTCAACCTGATACACAAGTCTATGCTGTACATTTATTCGCCGCGAGAACGCACCGCTTAAATCTCCTGTCAGCTTTTCATACGGCGGCGGTGTCTTATACGGATTTTCACGAAGTATATCGATAAGCTGCTGCACCTTTCCGTCCAGATGCGCGGCTTTCAGCTTCGGAATTGCTTTCAAAGCGGGTTTTGTGAAAAATATTTTATACATTACCACTCAACCGCGCTTTCTTCAACACAATCCTCAATCGGCGTTTTCATACCTTCCACAATCTCATCCTTCACTTCCCGATTGCGTGACAGATACAAGGTTTCCATCAGTCCATTATAATCCGATTCGCTGATAATAACAGCGTTTCCCGCTTTCGTGTTGACGTTTATTACATCGTTAAATTCAACCGCCTGATTGATATAGTCGAACAGGTTTTTTCTTAGATTTGTTATATTTATATTTGTCATGTTATTCACCTCCGACGTTATTATATGTACATAATAACGTACATATAATATTTTGTCAAGACTTCATTTATATCTCCCGATACTGTTTTTGTCCGATTTCGTAGAGGTCGCTGCCGCTGCAGTCGATAAGCACGACCGCGGGGAAATCCTCGACCTCAAGGCGGCGTATGGCTTCTGTGCCGAGGTCGTCATACGCGACAACCTCCGCCTTCTTTATCGACTGCGCGATTAGCGCGCCCGCGCCGCCTATCGCGCCAAGGTACACGCAGGTGTTGCGCTTCATCGCGTCAACAACAGCCTCGCTCCTTGCGCCCTTGCCTATCATGCAGCCTAGACCCTTGTCGAGAAGAAGCGGCGTGTACGCGTCCATTCTGCCCGCCGTTGTGGGACCGCACGAGCCTATTACCTCGCCCGGCTTCGCTGGGCAGGGTCCGGCGTAATAAATCGCGTTGTCGGTGAGGTCAATCGGGAACGGCTCGCCGTTTTCGTAATTTTTGACCATTCGCTCGTGCGCCGCGTCGCGGGCGGTGTATATCGTGCCTGTCAAAAGCACGCTGTCGCCGGCTTTAAGCTCCTTTATTTTATCCTTCGTAAGCGGCGTTGTAATTCTCTTTTCCATAGCGTTACTCCTCCTCAACAAAATCGGCAATACTGTTTAATATGTACTCGGCTTTCATGTCCTCGAAATATCCGCGCGATTTTTTTCCGTTTATGCCGGTAAGCACGGCGCAGAAGTCCGCGCCCATCGCGCGCGCCGCGAGTATGTCCGCGCCCGCGTCGCCGACTATAAGCGCGCGTTTTATTTTATCCTTGTTGTACAGTCCTTCGACTATTTTTTTATCGTCGTAATCGGTGCCGTAAAGCGCCTTTAAGAACATGTACGGGTGCGGCTTTGTCAGCACGTTGTTGCCGAGCGCTTTTTCCGCCGCCTCAACGTGGTCGTAGCAGCACAGCCCGTCAGTGGCAAAATATTTGAGCACGCCCCAGTCGGAAAGCGGCCGGAGCATTTCGATACCCGGTCTGCCCGTTCCGGTGCAGACGCGCTTGTCAGAGCTTAAAAGACGCAGGATTTCAAGCAGCGTATCTCTTGGTATTATCGGTTCTTCCTTTTCGATAAGTCCGCTCTTAAAGCCGTTTTTCGACGGTTTCCCGTTAAGAGCGTCGCCCAGGAACCACTCCTGAAACAGCCCGTGCATCTCACACCACATTTTGCCGTTGCGCCTTAAATCCTCCGCGCTTTCGCCCGTTACGGCGGCGCACCTTTCCGCGAGCGCGCCGTACGCGTCTATGATGTTGTCTGGAAGTGTTTTGGCGTATTCAAGCTCGGCGGTGAAAATATCGTCGCCCTCGCCGCCCGCAATACACGCGCATAGCACGGTAACGTAACCCAAATCCCAGTTTGAGTTTACGCCCTTTGCCTTAAGCAGACCTATGAGCTTGTCGCCGCAGAAAACGTGTTCGCGTATTTTGTCCGCGCGGCACATATACATTTCCGTGTCAACATCCGCGCCCGCGCGCATACTCATGTATTCCGCGACCGTGAGCGCCGCACTTGTCCAGTAGTTTTCCTCGCTTGTGATAACGCCGTCCATATCAAATATAACGGTGTCGTATTTGCTTAAAAATGATTTCAGCTTCATCGTATCTTTCCTTATGCTTGGTTTCACGTACAGTATACCATTTTTATACGCCCGCTGTCAATCATGGCGCGCATAAAAAAGAGATACCCATTCAGACCTCCAAGATTTGCTTAAAGCAAATCCGAACATTGATAGGGTATCTCTTAGAGGTGGAAACCCAAGAATTACTCAGGGTTAATAGGCTCTACTTGCCTAAAAGCTTTAGTAATCATAGGTTCAATATTATTATACTCAAAAGTAATAATGTTGTCAATACGGGTTAGTGTAGTTTTACGATTTGCGCGTTATCATAGTCAAGTTTTACGCCCTTTGGATATGTTACGGTAAGAGAGCTTATTGCTTCTTTGATTGCTTCGTCGCTCACGTTTTCGTCGGGAACCATGTAATATCCCGTTTCGTCGTACCCTCCGAATATGAGCCGCGCGGTGTATGACTTTGTGTCGTAATGCACTCTGTCGATGTGGTCAGGCATCGGGGTGATACCTTCGAGAGCAACGTCGCTGTTGTTTTCATCTCGCAGACCGAATTTAGTTCCGCAAGGCACAAAGCCGTCCTTGTAATAGTCAATGCTCACCACTCCGCCGTCCGCGCGCACGCCCGTCACAACTATGCTTCCCAATCCGTCGGGCAGTTCATATCGTATCGGATAATCTCCGATTTTATGTGATATTTCGCCCGTTCCTGCGTCGTCAGACAATATCGGAACAATTTTGATTTCCACGGTATTTGTATCCGCTTTCAGAAATTCATATGAATTTTCCTCACCGATAACGTCTGTGTCAAGAATATCGAGCGATACGCCGTTTTCGTCAAACAGCGCAACCTTCTCCGCAATATTGCCGCCGCCCGTTGTCACAAGCTGATTGCCGAACGGCGAAAGAACGATTTTCTCTATTGACGCGTCCGTATCGGGAATGTTTATGTTTGTCTTAGCAATAACGGTCGCCTCTTTTGCGGCTTTCCTGTCTATATCCGCGGAAACGTACCATATCCTTGACTTTTCCTCGTCCGTCAAGGCGCGGTTCTGAAGCTCCGTCAGGTTTATCGGATTTTCACTGTCATGCTTGTCGGCGAGAACCTCAACCTTAATAGTATCTGGCAGCTCGGACGCGGATATATTGTATTTATACACCGTCTTAAACGTGTACCTGTCGGCGAAATACCCCTGTGTGCTGCTGTGGTTGCCGGCAACACTTACATCGTGCTGTCCGTTTATTCTGACCTCGACCCACATTTTCTCATACGCCTTCGCGTAGGCGTTGTGACCTATCGGCTCGCTGCCCTCATAAAACGGTTCGTCGGACGTCAACGTGCAGAACACGTGAAGATAGTTATCGTCGACAGCTGCGTTGTCAAGCGTCAGCGTTATTCCGTCCTTTGTGACGCTTTCCCCTATCTGCGCGCTGTATTTTGCCAGTTCTTCCGTATCGGTTATTTCGTTTACCTTGTCGTTCTGAAAATAGCTTATGATATTGCCGATAGCCTCACGCCCCGCAGGCGACGCGGCAAATGCCGCCGCGGTGCATATTACCGCCGCACACGCCGCTATAAGCGAGGCTTTAAGTATTTTGTGTCGCATATACCTCTTCCTTTCCGAAGGGGCTGCGGTTATGGAAGCTGTTACTCTGCGCGTAATATCGTCTGCGCTTATTTTAAGGTCGGCGTCGGGAATACCCGTTTCCGATATAAGCTCGTTAAGTCTCTTATTCATTTCCGTACCCCCTCTCAATTAAATATTCCTTTATCTTTTTGCGTCCTCTTGAAAGTCTGGACTTGACAGTCGAAGAATTAAGCCCCACCGTTTTGGCAATGTCGGTTATTTTCTCCTCGTAATAATAGTACCGGAGGAATATTTCGCTGTCGGGTTCTCCGAGACTTTTTATGATACCTGTGAGGATTTCGCGCTTTTCACGCTCGAGCGCGGCGTCCTGTGGCGTTTTGTAATCGGAGATTATACTCTCGTCCATACCCTCGTGTGTGCGCAGTGTGCGGAGCTTATTCTTCGACGCGTTGCGCGCCGCTGCCGCAAGGTACGCCCTAAGGCTTCCCTTGCCGCCGTCAAGTCCCGTTGCATTTCTCCAAAGCGACAGGAACACATCGCTCACGACCTCCTCTATATCCTCGCGCGCCATTACCGCTCCGATAATACCGTAAACAACGACCGTCACATACGGCGTGTAAAGCTCGATCGCTTTTTCAAGGCTCGTGTGACTGTGGCGGCGCAGTCCCGATATGAGCTTTTCCTCTTTTGTCAATGTATTCACTCCCTTCAATCGAACAAAACAACGTTGTTTCCGTAATTATATACACATAAAAACCGCATTTGGTTGCACATAAGCCGAAATTTTTATATTTGGACAGTAAAAGAGCGTACCGTTTTTCGGTACGCTCTTTTTGATTTACACGATATCGACGGAAACCTTTTTATTTTCGTTGCTTGCCGCCGCTTTGACAACGGTGCGGATTGCCTTCGCAATTCGTCCCTGTTTGCCTATAACCTTGCCCATATCGCCCGACGCGACGCGTAGCTCGAGGGTAACCGTGCCGTCCTCATGCTCGATTTCGGTCACGTTTACCTCGTCGGGTGTATCGACAAGCGCTCTCGCAATCGTTTCCAATACTTCTTTCATTTGCCTAACCTCCGTATCAGTCGATAATGTTAGACTTCTTCAAAAGAGCCTTAACAGTATCCGTAGGCTGAGCGCCATTCGCTATCCACTTCTTTACAGCCTCACCGTCTATTTTGATTTCGGCGGGATCGGTAAGCGGATTGTATGTGCCGACTTCCTCAATAAATCTGCCGTTTCTGGGGTATCTTGAATCCGCGACTACAACTCTGTAAAACGGAGTCTTCTTCGCGCCCATTCTTCTGAGTCTTATTTTAACTGCCATTACCTTTTTCACCTCCCGTTTTTCGTGTTGTTTATATAAAGTATATGATATACCTTATTAACGCATTTTTCTCAGTCGTTTGAGCATCTTGCTCTGTCTGCCGCCCGAAAGCTGCTTCATCATTTTCTGCATCTCGCCGAACTGCTTCAAAAGCTGGTTTACGTCCTGCACTCTCGTGCCGCTGCCCTTCGATATTCTGACCTTGCGGCTCGCGCCGATAATACCCGGCTTACGGCGTTCCTCCTCGGTCATGGACTGGATTATCGCTTCTATCCTCACGATACGTTTCGCGTTTTCCTCTGTGTCAACCTGGTCGAGCATTTTCTTGTCCATGCCCGGGAGCATACCGAGTATCTGTGAAAACGAACCCATTTTCTTTATCTGACGGAGCTGCTGCAAAAAGTCGTTTAAGTCAAACTGCTGCTTTCTTATTTTCGCTTCAAGCTCCGCCGCCTGCTTTTCGTCTATCGCTTCCTGCGCCTTGTCTATAAGCGTCAGCACGTCGCCCATACCGAGTATTCTCGACGCCATACGCTCCGGGTGAAACTGCTCGAGATCCGAAAGCTTCTCGCCCACCGACGCGAATTTTATCGGTTTGCCCGTAACCTGCTTTACCGACAGAGCCGCGCCGCCGCGCGTATCGCCGTCGAGCTTTGAAAGTATAACGCCCGTTATGTCAAGCTGCTCGTTAAACGATTTCGCGACGTTTACAGCGTCCTGACCGGTCATTGCGTCAACAACGAGCAGTATCTCGGTCGGCGTTACCTCTTTTTTGATTTTGGCAAGCTCCTCCATAAGCTCATCGTCTATGTGCAGCCGTCCGGCTGTATCGAGGATTATCGGGTCGTTGCCGTGCTTCACCGCGTGCGCAACCGCTTCCTTGGCAATCTTAACGGGGTTTACGTCCGTACCCATCTGGAATACGGGCTGATTTATCTGTTTGCCGAGTACCTCAAGCTGCTTTACAGCAGCCGGTCGGTACACATCGCACGCGACCATAAGCGGTCGTCTGCCCTGCTTCGACAAATTCAGTGCGAGCTTCGCGGTGGCTGTTGTTTTACCCGCGCCCTGCAAGCCGCACATCATTATGACCGTCGGCGGCTTTTGCGCAAATTCAAGTCTTGCCGCCTCGCCGCCTATCATTGCGGTAAGCTCGTCGTTTACTATCTTTACAAGCTGCTGCGCCGGAGTGAGCGACTCCATTATTTCCGCGCCGAGAGCCTTCTCGGACACGGAGTTTACAAATTCCTTGACGACCTTGAAGTTTACGTCGGCTTCAAGGAGAGCAAGCTTTATTTCGCGCATCGCGTCCTTTATGTCTTTTTCGTTCAGCTTTCCCTTGCCGCGCAGCTTTTTGAATACGCCCTGCAGCTTGTCGCCCAAACTTTCAAATGCCATCTCGGATTTCCTTTCGTCAAATTTCGGTTTTTATGCCAGCAAGTAACCGTTTTACCCTGTCCGCACCCTCAAAATCGGCGTTTTCCATAATCGTTTCGATTTCCGTTATCTTTTTGCTTATGCTGCGGAATCGGCTCACCACGCCGAGCTTTTCCTCGTACTCGTCAAGGTGCTTTTCGCCCTGCTTTATCGAGGCGAGGACGCCCTGACGGCTTATCCCGATTTCCTCCGCTATTTCCGCGAGAGAAAAGTCCTCGTTGTAGTACAAGTCTATAGCGCCGCGCTGCTTGTCGGTCAAAAGCTGTCCGTACGCGTCGAGCAGCACAGTCACGTTCAAATCCTTAGCCATAGCGGTTACCTCGTCTGTAAAGTATTTTTATTTTACAGCATGTCGCGCGTTTTGTCAATGCTTATTTTGTTAAAATTATTCATTTTCCGCATTTATGTTTTGTGCAATCTGACATAACTCGTCATAGTCAACGAGGCGATTGAGCATGTCGAGAAGCATATTCGCCGATATTTTCATGGGTATACCGAGCGTTTTCGCAAGAGCGCGGCGCTTGTCCGCGCTGCCCTCGCCGCCCGAAAGACCGAGAAAATACATGTCCGCCTTCGTTATTTTTCTGCCGCGCACGGCTTGTCCGCTTTCGCCGTCGATCTCACAGCCCGCCTTTTTAAGCGCGTCCAAAATAACGCTGTCGTCCATGCCCTCAACGCCCAAAAGTCCCTCCCTGCCCGGCTCTCTTTTGCGCTTTTCCTTGCCGCGCACGTCGGGAATGTAAGCGTGCTTTACCGTTTCGGGCGGGAGGGACTGCTTTATGTAATTCCGTATCTTAAAGCCCGCGCTGTCGCTGTCGGTCAGAATGACAGCGCCCGTCTCGCGTGCCATTTTCGCAATCGTTGCAACCGTTTCGGGCGACGAGAACACACTGAAGCCGTTTACCGCGATTATAACCGCGTCAATAAAGCGCGACAGCTTTATTTTGTCGTATACTCCCTCGACGATTATCGTTTCTTTTACATGGTACATCTGCTTTTCCCCGTATATTTTTTCTTAATATTATATCTTCTGCTTTGCCCTGTCAAGACCCTCGAGTATATATTTTTCCGTAAAGCGCTTCAAATCCTTCGGCTCGACCATTTCCCGCGCGGCGCGGCTTACAAAATCGCGCACGTCGCCGTAACGGTAGAATACGTTGTTCATCTGCTGTGACTCTATCGTTTTTCCGCCGCCGTCGTATACCGTTGTTTTTACTATCCTCACGCCGTAGCGTTTAAGGTCGCAGTACATGGCGGATATGCTTTCGGTTATTATGTAATAGTCTGTGTACGTGTCCGACTTTTTGTCCGGCACAACGCTTTCGTACAGAATTTCGGTGTCCATTTTTATGACCTCCATGTGATTTATTCCGTTTTGACCGCCAAATATTATATGCGGCAAGCGTTATATTTATTACCGTAATTTTCCATCGACGTTTTTCGGCATTTTTTTCACTTGACTATTTCACCGCAAAACAGTATAATATACTTGTATATTTGTGTGAAAAATTATCCTTTTTTATACTTGGGAGGACATATATATGAGTAAGTTACATATGGGTATCGACGTCGGTTCGACAACGGTTAAGCTTGTTGTGCTTGACGATGACAGCAAGGTTTTGTTCGCAGAGTACAGGCGGCACTACTCCGACACAAAGGAAACGGTACGCGCCCTTTTTGAGGAAGTAAAGCCTGTTGTCGGCGATAATGAGTTCACCGTTACGATAACGGGTTCGGGCGGTCTTTTGTTTTCGAAAATGCTCGGCTTGCCGTTCGTGCAGGAGGTTATAGCCAATAAAGAGGCAATTAAGACATTTTTGCCCGAAACGGACGTTGTTATAGAGCTGGGCGGTGAGGACGCGAAAATTCTCTATCTTTCCGGCGGTCTCGAACAGCGCATGAACGGCACGTGCGCGGGCGGCACCGGTTCGTTTATCGATCAGATGTCCATTCTTCTCAAAACGGACGCGGATGGTCTTAACGCGCTCGCCGAAAAGCATAAGATAATATATCCCATAGCGGCGCGGTGCGGCGTTTTCGCGAAGTCAGACGTGCAGCCGCTTCTTAACGAGGGCGCGGCAAAGGAAGACGTCGCGGCTTCCATTCTGCAGGCGGTCGTAACGCAGACGATAAGCGGTCTTGCGCAGGGTCGTCCTATACGCGGAAACATTGTATTTCTGGGTGGGCCGCTGCACTTTTTGCCGCAGCTTCGCAGACAGTTTGAGGAAACGCTTAAGGATAACGCGAAGTCATTCACAACGCCCGACAACGCGCAGCTGTTTGTCGCGATAGGCGCGGCTCTGTCGCACGAGGACGACACGGCTGTTAAAATAGACGATATTATAAAGAGCCTCAACAATGCGCACAGCGTTGACACGGAAACTACGCGTATGCGCGTGCTGTTCATGGACGAGGACGAAAAGAAGGAATTTTTTGACCGTCATAACAAGGACGTTGCAAAGCGCGCCGATATTTCGACGGCTAAAGGCCCCGTATTTCTCGGTCTTGACGTCGGCTCGACGACGATAAAGGCGGCAGTTATAAACGATAATTACGATATACTCTACTCCTACTACGGCAAAAACGAGGGCAGCCCGATAACGAGGGGCATAGACATTCTGCGCGAGCTGTACTCAAAGCTCCCGAAGGACGCATACATAGCGAGCGCCTGTACCACCGGCTACGGCGAGCTGCTGCTAAAGACGGCGTTTCGTATAGAGGAAGGCGAGATTGAGACTATTGCCCACTACAAAGCCGCGAACCACTTCTCCCCCGGCGTTAATTTCATCATAGACATCGGCGGTCAGGATATGAAGTGCATGAAGATTAAGGACGGAGTTATTGACTCTATCATGCTTAACGAGGCTTGCTCGTCAGGCTGCGGCTCGTTTATTCAGACGTTTGCGGAGTCGCTCGGTCTTGACACCGTATCGTTCGCAGAGGAAGCGTTAAAGGCGGAAAGTCCCGTCGATCTCGGTACGCGCTGCACTGTGTTTATGAATTCGCGCGTCAAGCAGGCGCAGAAGGAAGGCGCGACCGTCGGCGACATAAGCGCGGGACTATCGTATTCCGTTGTCCGGAACGCGCTCTACAAGGTTATAAAGCTGCGCGATCCCGAGCAGATGGGTAAAAATATCGTCGTACAGGGCGGTACGTTCAACAACAACGCCATTCTGCGCTGTTTTGAGCTTTTGACGCGCAAAAAGGTGGTTCGTCCCGACATCGCCGGTATTATGGGCGCGTTCGGTTCGGCCATTATAGCGAAGGAGCGCTGGCAGGGCGGCGAAAGCGATATACTGCGCCGTAACGAGCTTGATACCTTCGAGTTCGACACAAGCCTTACGCGCTGCCAGAAGTGCAACAACCACTGTCAGCTTACAATTACGAAGTTCGCCGACGGCGGTCAGTTTGTGTCCGGCAACAGGTGCGAACGCGGCGCGGGTCTTGAAAAGCCTAAAAAGCAGATGCCGAACCTCTTTGACTACAAGTACAAGAGGGCATTCCGCTACAAGCCGCTCAAAGAGGACGAGGCTCCCAACGGTGTTATCGGTATTCCGCGCGTGCTTAACGTGTACGAAAACTACCCGCTGTGGTTCACATTCTTTACGGAGCTTGGTTTTTCGGTAAAGATTTCGGGCAGAAGCTCGCACGAGATTTACGAAAAGGGTATCGACTCGATACCGTCCGAGAGCGCGTGCTACCCCGCGAAAATCGTACACGGGCATATACAGGATCTGATAGACAAGGGCGTAAAGACGATATTCTACCCGTGCATACCGTACGAGCAGATAGAGTATTCCGACGCGGGCAACCACTTCAACTGTCCGATGGTAACGTCGTACCCCGAAGTTATATACAACAACATGGACGCAGTGCGCGCGGCGGATATGAAATACATTTATCCGTTCGTAAACCTCGCGGATAAACCGTCGGTGAAGCGTCAGCTTATGAAGGCGTTAAAGGATTACGGATTTACGAAAGCGCAGATCGACGCGGCGGCGGACAAGGCGTTTGAGGAGCTTCAAAATTACAAGAACGATGTGCGTAAAAAGGGTGAGGAAACGCTTGCGTGGCTTGAAGAGCATGACGAGCGCGGAATAGTCCTCGCCGGCAGACCGTACCACGTAGACCCCGAAATCAACCACGGCATACCCGATATGATTACGTCGCTCGGCTTTGCGGTACTTACGGAGGACAGCGTGGCACACCTTGGTCACTTAAAGCGCGATATACGCGTTGTCGACCAGTGGGCGTACCACACGCGCCTTTACGAGTCGGCGGCGCAGGTTATAAAAAATCCGCGTCTGGAGCTTATACAGCTTAACTCGTTCGGCTGCGGTCTTGATGCGGTTACGACCGATCAGGTTCAGGAGATTATACAGTCGCACGAAAAGATTTACACGACGCTCAAAATCGACGAGGTGTCAAACCTCGGCACGGCGAGAATAAGAGTGCGTTCGCTTAAGGCGGCGGTCAAGGAACGTGACGCGAGTGATTTCGTGCCGCATAAGATTGAGGACTATACGATCAACCGCGTGAAATTTACAAAGGAAGAACGCGAGAAGCACACGATTATATTCCCGCAGATGTCCCCTACCCACTTCGGACTGTTTGAGGCTGTACTGCGCGCGAACGGCTACAAGGCTGTCGTGCTTGAACACGCCACCGCTGAGGACGTTGAGGCGGGACTTAGGAGCGTAAACAACGACGCGTGCTACCCGTCAATTATGGTAACGGGTCAGCTTGTAAACGCGTTCCAGAGCGGCAAGTGCGATCCCGACAACACGTCGGTTATGATTACGCAGACAGGCGGCGGCTGCCGCGCGACGAATTACATAGCGTTTCTGCGCAAGGCGCTCAAGGAGGCGGGTTATCCGAACGTTCCCGTCATTTCGCTCAACGTGTCGGGTCTTGAGGGCAATCCCGGCTTCTCTATCACACCGAAGCTCGTTGACGGACTTTTGAAGGCGTGTACGTGGGGTGATTTGCTGCTTGCGGTAACGCTTAGAATACGCCCGTACGAGGTGCATAAGGGCGAAACAAACGCCGTCGCGGAGAAGTGGCAGAAGCGTCTTTATAACGATTTGAGAAACAAAAATCATAAAAATCTGAAACTGAAAAAGGTTATCGACGAGATTATAGCCGATTTTGACGCTATTGAGATTGACGACACAGTCAAAAAGCCGCGCGTCGGCGTTGTCGGTGAGATACTTGTAAAGTTCCACCCCGACGCGAACAACAATATCATTGACGTTATCGAGGAGGAAGGCGGTGAGGCTGTTATGCCCGGTCTTGCGGACTTTATGCTCTATTGCCTCTACAACAACAATTTCAAGCGTGACAATCTCGGCTCGAAGTCGTCCACGGCGGCGCTCTGCAACCTCGCCATATGGGGTATCGAAAGCTACCGCAAGCACGTTGTGAAGGTTATGGAGGGCAATCCGAAATTCCGTTCGCGCTCGCCGAAGCATATCGCCGATATCGCAGAAGGCGCGAAGCAGGTGCTGCAGCTCGGTCACTGCACCGGTGAGGGCTGGTTCCTTACGGGTGAGATGATAGAGCTTATAAACAGCGGCGTGCCGAATATCGCGTGTGTTCAACCGTTCGCGTGCCTGCCTAACCACGTTACCGGCAAGGGCATGATCAAGGAACTGCGCCGTCAGTTCCCGCAGGCGAATATCGTCGCGGTTGACTACGACCCCGGTGCGAGCGAGGTCAACCAGCTTAACCGTATAAAGCTGATGATGGCTGTCGCGTTCGAGAATATAAAAAAGGACGCCGAATTTGACGCAGTTAAGCTTAAAGAAAAGAAAAAAGAAAAGGTTAGTGTATAACGATAAAATCCACCCGCAAAGGGCGGCGTGAAATAAAACAGTGGGCTTTAATTTTCGAGGAATGGCGCAGCTTAGACTGTGCCATTCCTCGCTTCTGTTTGAAATCATAGTTGTATAATCCTTTCTATACAAATTGCAAGGCAGAAATTTACATTCCTGCCTTGCAATTCATTACAGAATATAATCAGTGATGCAATCGTTCCCATATACACACTGTAACAAGAAAGCCGATTTTGCATGAAAGTATGGATTGGAGGGCTTATTATGGCAGTATTCAGAACAGTCAAAAACAGAAATTATACGGTGATGTCCAACTACCACCTGCGGGACAAAAATTTATCGCTCAAATCAAAAGGACTGTTGTCCTTCATGCTCAGCTTGCCTGAGGATTGGAAGTACAGTCTGAAAGGTTTAGCCAATGTTTCAAAGGACGGTATCTATGTTATAAGGAATTGCGTGAAGGAATTAGAGAAATATGGGTATGTCCTGAACAGAACCAGTAAAAACGGACAATAGAAAAAAAGAGCCTCCTATGGTATAATATAAAAAAACCATAGGAGGAATTTTTATGAAAAGAAGCTATAGGCACATGCAGGAATATGAAAAAGAAATTATTGAACTTCGGGAAAAAGGTTTCAGCAGAAAGGAAATATGCGAAAAATTCGGCTTCACAATCAAACAATATGAAAACTTTATCAATCGATACAACGCCAAACAACGCAAGCTTGCAGCCGGTATCATCCCGAAAAAGAAAGGCAGACAGCCAAAGGATTATATGGCCGGTGAACAAGATACAGTGGCTGAACTAAAATATATTCTTGCGCGCAAGGATGCACAAATTAAAAGATTGGAAATGGAAAATGAATTGATGCGGGATTTTCTCTCGCTC
>CANQQS010000063.1 GCA_947626045.1 uncultured Clostridia bacterium
AAAATACAGTATATCAGAAGTTTTCCGTCCGCCGAAGCGGGCGGATATTTAGTTAGAATAAACGCCTTTACGGGAGATAATATTATGTATAAGATGCTTGATAAATTAAACGACAGACAAAGAGAAGCGGTGCTTGCGACGGAAGGACCGGTGCTTGTGCTTGCGGGCGCGGGAAGCGGTAAAACAACAGTGCTTGTAAACAGAATTGCGTATATGATTTCCGAAAAAAAGATAAATCCGTGGAACATACTCGCAATCACGTTTACCAACAAGGCTGCAAACGAGATGAAAACGCGTATAGAGAGGCTTCTCGGCGACGAGGCGGCTGATATTTGGGCGGGAACGTTTCACTCGGTCTGCGCGAGAATATTAAGGAACTGCATCGATTTTCTCGGCTACGGACGCGATTTTCTCATATATGATACGGCAGACTCGCGCACCGTTTTAAAGGAATGTATGCGCGAGCTTAATATTGACGAAAAGAACTTTTCTCCGCGCAATGTGCTGTCCATAATAAGCAACGCGAAAAACGACCTAATGGATCCCGTGACATTTGAGAACACGTACCGCAGCGATTACA
Source organism: uncultured Clostridia bacterium (assembly GCA_947626045.1). Taxonomy (GTDB): domain Bacteria; phylum Bacillota; class Clostridia; order UBA1381; family UBA1381; genus Hominilimicola. Next base: position 581 of record CANQQS010000063.1, read on the forward strand.
GAATGAGCATTATTTCTAAAATATATTACCGCTATCAGACAAAGCTTTACAACAACAACGCGGTCGATTTTGACGATATAATATTGAACACGGTCAAAATTTTAAGCGAAAATCCCGATGTACTGATGCGCTATCAGAACCGTTTCCGCTACATACTTGTTGACGAGTACCAGGACACGAACAACTCACAGTACATGCTTATAAACCTGCTCGCGCAGGGCAGCCGCAACCTTTGCGTCGTCGGCGATGATGACCAGAGCATATACAAATTCCGCGGCGCGAATATAGGAAATATCTTAAATTTTGAGGATGATTTTCCCGACATGAAAAAAATCACCCTTGACCGCAACTACCGCTCCACACAAAACATTCTCGATGCGGCGAACGCCGTAATCGCGCACAACCGCGGAAGACTCGGCAAGGAGCTTTGGACAGCGAAGGGCGACGGCGGCAAGGTGATAACGTTCACCGGTGCGAACGAGTACGACGAGGCGCGTTACGTCGCGAACGAGGTAAAAAAATATTACGAGGAAAACGGCGTGTTCGGCGACTGCGCCGTGCTTTTCCGCACAAACGCCCAGTCGCGCGTTATAGAGGAAATCATGATGCGCGAGCATATCCCGTATAAGGTGCTGTCGGGACTGCGGTTCTATGAGCGCAAGGAAATCAAGGACATTATCGCGTACCTGCGCCTTATCCACAACCCGAAGGACGACGTGAGCCTCGCGAGGATAATAAACGAGCCGAAGCGTAAGATAGGCAACGCGACGCTCGACCGCGCGCGTGAAATCGCGGCTGTAAACGAGCTTCCGCTTTACGAGGTAGTGTCGCACGCCGACAATTATCCCGAATTTAAGACTGCGATAAGCAAGCTGCTTGCGTTTTCGGAGCTGATAGAGTCGCTGCGCAAGATAAAGGACGCCGTTCCGCTCCACGAGCTTACGGAAAGGATATTAAACGACACGGGATATATGCCCGCTCTCGTTTTGGAAAACACGACGGAGAGCAAGACGAGGATTGAAAACCTCGGCGAGTTTATGTCGGTTATAGCCGAATTTGAGAAAGAGAGCGAGGAGGCGACGCTCGCTGAATTTCTCGAGGGTATTTCGCTTATAAGCGACCTCGACGGTTACGACGAAAACGAAGACGCCGTTGTGCTTATGACGATACACAGCGCGAAGGGACTTGAATTTCCCGTCGTTTTCCTTACGGGTATGGAGGAGGGACTTTTCCCCGGTATACGCTCGATAAACAGCGAGGACGACATTGAGGAGGAACGCCGTCTTTGCTACGTCGCGATAACGCGCGCAAAGGACACGCTCCACATAACAAAGGCGATACGCCGCACAATTCACGGCAAAACAAACATAGAGCTGCCGTCAAGATTTTTCGAGGAAATACCGAACGAATACCTCGATGACAGGACAAAGGTGTTCCCGAAATTTGCCGAGGGTGTTCGAATGGCGGGTTTCGGCGATATAGTGACGACGAACAAAAACAAGTACTTGAAGCCGGAGAAGAAGTCATTCTCCGCAGCCGAGTTTTTGTCGTTCAAGGAGGGCGATACGGTTGAACACCGCGCGTTCGGGCGCGGCACGGTGCTTAAAGCCACGCCCGCCGGCAACGATTGCATACTTGAAATCGACTTTGAAAGCGTCGGATTTAAGAGACTTATGGCTGCGTTCGCAAAGCTTAAAAAGGTTAAATAACACATGGAAGTGATATAAATGGCTGACGAAAACATACTCGGAAAAGCCCCCGTCACAGGGCTTCTGTTCCGCCTCGCCGTGCCAACGGTGCTGGCGCAGCTCGTGAATTTGCTCTACAGCGTGGTTGACAGAATTTACGTCGGACATATCCCCGAAACAGGCTCGCTCGCACTTGCCGGAATGGGCGTAACGTTCCCGATCGTAATGCTCATATCCGCGTTCGCTATGCTCGCCGGAGCGGGCGGCGCGCCGAGAGCCGCTATTGCGATGGGTGAGGGCGATAACGAAAAAGCCGAAAAAATTCTCGGAAACTGCGCTATGCTCCTTATAATATTTTCGGTAGTTCTGTCGGCGTTTTTTCTGCTTATAAAGGACAAAATACTCCTGCTGTTCGGCGCGAGCGAAAGCACTCTGCCGTACGCGTCGGATTATGTGGGAATATATCTGCTCGGAACGGTGTTTGTGCAGCTTGTTTTGGGACTTAATATGTTCATCACAAATCAGGGCTTTACAAAAATCAGCATGGCGACGGTCTGTATCGGCGCGGTGATAAACATAATCCTCGACCCGATTTTCATTTACGCGCTACATATGGGCGTAAAGGGCGCGGCACTCGCAACGATAATCGCGCAGGCGGTGTCGTGCGTATGGGTCGTGAAATTTCTGACCGGCAAAAAGACGATACTTAAGATACGTTTAAAAAATCTGAAACTGAGCCGCGCGGTAGTGCTGTCGGTGCTGTCGCTCGGGATTTCGCCGTTTGTGATGAACGCTACGGAATGTCTTATACAGCTTACGTTTAATAACGGAATGTTAAAATACGGAAGCGATTTACACGTCGCACTTATGTCGGTGCTGTTCAGTCTGACGCAGCTTATCTGGATGCCGATGCAGGGCTTCTCGCAGGGTGCGCAGCCGATCATAAGCTACAACTTTGGCGCAAAGAATATGGACAGAGTAAAAAAGGCGTTCAAGGTTCTGTTTGTGACGAGCGTAATATTTTCGGTTGCGGTGATCGGCGTAATTGAAGCGTTCCCCGAACTGTTTATGCGAATGTTCACAAGCGACGCGGAGCTTATACATATAGGACGAAACGGTGTGCGCGTATTTTTGGCGGGTATGGCGATAATGGGTGCGCAGAGCGCGTGTCAGCAGACGTTTTTGGCGCTCGGAGAGGCGAAAATATCAATGTTTCTGGCGTGCCTGAGAAAAATAATCCTGCTTTTCCCGCTCGCGCTTATACTGCCGAAAATCGGCGGAATGGGCGTGTGGGGACTGCTCTTGGCTGAGCCGGTGAGCGATGTTATAGCGGCTTGCACTACAACGGTTATGTTCGCGGTCAGAAGCAAACGGATATTGCGTGGGTAATTCGATAAATGGTGATATGAATGAGTATAGGATATTGCGGTTACGCAGATTTAGTTAAAAATAATGAAAAATTAGTTGAATATGTATATTGCTGTTACAATCTAAACTGCAATGATTATAAGAGCTTCATGAATATTGAAGATGGTAATATTCGTATAGTGAGGGATGCTTTTGTCGAGCCTCTAATCGTTCATAAACGGAGAAGACTCCCTTCGGGAAGGAAAAAGGTTATAGAAAAACGTATTCGAAAAGAGTTCAGTGTAGTTGAGTTGTGTCAAAAAGGTAAAATAACAGTAAAAAATGCAAGCGGCACATGGGAAACAATAGACAATATAGATATAATGGCATTGAAATTGTTGGATAAACTGTTTTGTGAATATCAAGACACCGGAGTTATTCCTGAACATATGAGTTTCGTTTCATAGTCATAAGGAGGAAAACATGAAAAAGGTAAAAATCACGGTCATGAAAATCACGCGCTATACCGACTTAATGGAAAAATACGAAAACCCGCTCGAAAACGCGTGCGATATGCGAGAAGGACAGGTATTTATCGCGAACGGGTGGCAAAAGCCCGAAAACTTCTGCGACAGCGCGTGGGAAAGTGTGTCGCCGTTTGTTATGACTCTCGCCTGCGGCGGCGAGGATATTTACAATGGCTGGATGAAAAACAAAAAATCCGCCATGATTTCCTGCAACGACGGTTTCAGACCCGTAAGCTTCCTGCTGGAGGCTACGGATATTGACACGGACTGAATGAAAATTTCACGAAAACGTATTGCAAGATTTACGGAATTGTGATAAAATAATAACAATTATAAACTTAGAGGTGATTTTTACATGGGAATGACAATGACGCAGAAAATTCTCGCAGCGGCTTCGGGACAGGAGTCCGTCAAGGCGGGAGATTTGATTATGGCGGATTTGAATTTGGTTTTGGGCAACGATATCACGTCGCCGGTAGCTATCAACGAGCTTGATAAGATTGGCGGCGGTGTGTTCGATAAGGCGAAAATCGCGCTCGTACCCGACCATTTTACGCCGAATAAGGATATTAAATCGGCGCAGCAGGCGCTCAAGGTACGTAAATTCGCGAACGAGAACGATATCGTGAATTATTTTGAGGTAGGCGAGGTCGGAATAGAGCACGCGCTCCTTCCCGAAAAGGGACTTGTTGTAGCCGGAGACGTTGTGATCGGCGCAGACTCGCACACCTGTACATACGGCGCTCTCGGCGCGTTCTCGACGGGCGTAGGTTCGACGGATATGGCTGCCGGCATGGCTACGGGCAAGGCGTGGTTCAAAGTCCCAGAGGCGATAAAGTTTAATCTCACGGGCAAGCTCAACAAGTATGTGAGCGGCAAAGATCTGATCCTGCATATAATCGGCATGATAGGCGTGGACGGCGCGCTGTATAAGTCAATGGAATTTACCGGCGAGGGTATGCACTCGCTCACAATGGACGACCGTTTCACTATCGCGAACATGGCGATCGAAGCCGGAGCGAAGAACGGCATTTTCGAGGTGGACGACCTCACGGTTGAGTATATGAAGGCTCACTCAAACAGAGAATACAAGGTATTCACAGCCGACGCGGACGCGGAATACGTTAAGGTTATAGATATAGATTTGTCGAAGGTACCGCACACGGTAGCGTTCCCGCATCTGCCCGAAAACGCGCGCACTCCCGAAAACTGGGGCGACGTCGCGATCGACCAGGTCGTGATAGGCTCGTGTACCAACGGAAGAATTTCCGATTTAAGACGCGCGGCTGAAATTTTAAAGGGCAAAAAGGTAAAGAAGGGCATACGCGCGATCGTGTTCCCGGCTACTCAGGCGGTTTATCTCGAGGCGTTAAAGGACGGAACGCTCGCGGCGCTCGTTGAGGCGGGCTGCGTAATTTCCGCTCCGACATGCGGACCGTGCTTAGGCGGTCATATGGGTATCTTAGCCGAGGGCGAGAGATGCGTTTCGACCACGAACAGAAACTTCGTAGGACGTATGGGACACGTCGAGAGCGAGGTATATCTTGCAAGCCCCGAGGTAGCGGCGGCAAGCGCGATTACGGGCAAAATTTCTTCTCCAGAGGAGGTAATGTAAAGTGAAAGCAAACGGAAAAGCCATAAAATACGGCGATAATATAGACACCGACGTAATAATCCCCGCGAGATATTTAAACACGACCGACCCTGCGGAGCTTGCGTCGCACTGCATGGAGGATATCGACAAGAATTTTGTAAACAATCACTCCAAAGGCGACATAATGATAGGCGGCGCGAATTTCGGCTGCGGCTCGTCGCGCGAGCACGCTCCGATAGCGATCAAGGCGAGCGGTATTTCATGCGTGATCGCGAAGGATTTCGCGAGAATATTTTTCAGAAACTCGATAAACATCGGACTTCCGATACTCGAATGCGCCGAAGCGTCGGCTGACATTGACGCGGGTGACGAAGTAGAGGTAGATTTTGACACCGGCGTTATCACGAACAAGACAAAGAACGTCACATACCAGGCAGCAGCGTTCCCGCCGTTCATGCAGGGAATTATCAACGCCGGCGGATTGGTGGAGTATATAAAGAAAGGAAAATAATTATGGGAGAATACAATATCGCCCTTATTCCGGGCGACGGAATAGGTCCGGAGGTCGTTTCCGCGGCGGTTACCGTTCTTGACGCGGTTTCGGCTAAGTACGGACATAAATTCAATTTTACGGAAGTGTACATGGGCGGATGCGCTATTGATAAATTCGGCGTGCCGCTGCCGGACGAAACGCTCAATATTTGCAAAAAGTCCGACGCGGTGCTTATGGGTTCTATCGGCGGCAACACCACAACTTCGCCGTGGTACAAGCTTCCGGCAAATCTGCGCCCCGAGGCGGGACTGCTAAGAATACGCAAGGAACTCGGTCTTTTCGCAAATTTAAGACCGTGTTTACTCTATCCGCAGCTTAGCGGAGCGTGTCCTTTGAAGGAGGAAATAAGCGCTAAGGGCTTCGATATGCTCATTATGCGCGAGCTTACCGGCGGACTTTACTTCGGCGCGCGAAAAACAGAGGAAATCGACGGCGTTATGACTGCGGTCGATACGCTTACATACAACGAGAACGAAATCCGCAGAATAGCGGTGCAGGCGTTCGAGGTCGCAATGAAGCGCAGAAAGAAGGTCACAAGCGTCGATAAGGCGAACGTGCTCGATTCGTCGCGCCTTTGGAGGAAGATAGTAAACGAGGTCGCGGCTGATTATCCCGAGGTCGAGCTTGAGCATATGCTCGTTGACAATTCGGCTATGCAGCTCGTGAAGGATCCGGCGCAGTTTGACGTAATGGTTACGGAGAATATGTTCGGCGACATCTTATCCGACGAGGCTTCGATGATAACAGGCTCGATCGGTATGCTGCCTTCGGCGAGCCTTAACGAAACAAAATTGGGATTGTATGAGCCTTCGGGCGGCAGCGCTCCCGATATAGCGGGACAGGATATAGCAAATCCTATCGCGACAATCCTTTCGGCAGCTATGCTTTTACGCTATTCGCTCGATATGAAGGACGAGCCTGACGCTGTCGAGGCGGCTGTTTCGAAGGTGCTCGACGGGGGATACAGAACTGGCGATATAATGTCCGACGGTATGACAAAGGTCGGAACAAAGGAAATGGCAAGGCTTATAGCCGACAGAATATAAACACAATAGAGAGTCGCATAATGCGGCTCTATCTTTTTTGTGTTGATTACCAAGCGAGCGAGCAGCTATTGACTGTGTTTTTTTAGTGAATATAATATATTATTATCAAACTTTCCGAAAAAGAGGAGTGAAAAAAATGAATCAAAAGCTTTTTACGGAATGGCGCACGCTTTACTCATCAAACTGGGGACAGTCCCATCTAATCCGACTGCGTATCCGTATGCGCAATTTGGTCGAGGCGGATATCATGCGGCACGCGGTGGAGCAAACTATGAAGAGGTACCCGTATTTTTGCGTGGAGCTGAAGAAGGACGGAGAATACTATCTGGCGCCGAATGAACGTCCGGTGGTGGTTACCGATTCTTTGCGCGGGGTAAAGCTGAATACGGCTGAGGCAAATTATCATCTCATTGCATTTTCCTACTCAGATAATTGGATCATTATGGATATTTCCCATGCGATCACGGACGGAACGGGAGCCTATGCGGTGATCCGCACATTCCTGTATTACTATGTGTCCGAGAGATATGGTGTGGAGCTGCCGAAGGAGGGCGTTCGTCTCGTCGGCGATGAGATCCCGGAGGAGGAGTGGAATGACCCGGTGGCGCAGCTGACAGATCTTCCCGTTCCCGAGGGAGGTCAAATGGCAAACGCCTTGAATCCTGCAAAAGCGGCGGGCTTGGAGGAAGAACATCAGTCGACCGTTTACAGTATCGCACTGTCGGAGAGCGAATTTATGCGGTTCAACGCCGAAAACAACGGCAGTCCCGCGACCATGGTTTCTCTTCTGCTGAGCCGCGCGCTGTATCGCTTGTTTCCGGATGACCCGGATGTGATACGCGTCACAGTGGCGGTCAATCAGCGTAATGCTCTTAAAGCGCCTCTCGCGCATCAGAACCTTGTGGGAGCAGCGTTTTTGGAGTATGATGAGAATATACGAAAATTGCCTTTGGACAGGCAGGCGGCGTTTTACCGCGAAACGGTATCCGCTCAGACAACGGATGAAATGGTTCTCGGTGGTTTGGCAAACCAGAACGGCATTACCAAAATGATTTTGTCCAAGCAGTCGGACACGGAGCGGATCGCCGCCGCTGAAATGATAGACGAAATGACAAAGGACTTTACCTCGGCTACGGTAAGCTATGTAGGGAAATTTAACTACCCCGAAGCGGAAAAGTATATCCGCGATTTCAGACTGTGGACACGCGGCACGGGCGGAACGATCGTAATTGAAATATCCGCTGTAAGCGGCAAGTTCATGATTGATTTCATTCAACCCTTCGCCGACCCTATGTTTGTCAACGCGTTTTTGAAGGAGCTGGACGAGCATGGAATCACCTATGATCTGCGTGATGTTATGAAGCTTGAAATGCCGGACGTAAAACTGCCGTGGAAAGAGTAAAATCAGCAGCGGAGAACTGCCGCGAAAACGGGGATTTTTTGTATAAACATGGCAAAGTGACGGCTATTTCTTGACTTAATGAAAAGTTTGTGATACAATCTTAACTTGGATATGAATACACAAATGTAAGACACCATAGGAGGTATCATCATGAACATTTCAACAAATCTGCGCGCAATCGACACGATCAAGAGCGAAATACTCTCGGAGGTTGCGAAACTTTACCGAACACTTGCGGACTACGACGAGGTCGGTGGGTATGACAGCGTATCAAACGAGATTGCTACAATAATAGCCATGAATTACATACTCGCCAGAAGGCTTGGGCTGACGTTTTCAAGCATTGACAGCAAGATTTCCGAGCTTTTGACCATCGGGGAAGAAAACGGACATGAGCTTGAAATAGAGTTTGCAGACATGTCCGATTTAAAGAAATTTCTTAAAAACCGCTGATACTGCGCGGATATGTGCCGCGCTCGGAGGAGAATTATGAATAAACATTACGGAAAACTTACCGCAAATTATGCGTGCGCTGCCTATATATCCGCAGCGCTGCTTATCGCGGGCGGAATTTCCGTCATATTTATCCCGAATATGTATATAGGTGCGGCTGCAGCTGTAGCTGGCGTTGCTATATTCTTTATAATGCTTATATTGAGAGTGCGCAGAAAAAAAACAATCGACAGCTACCTGGGGCAGCTTGAAAAAAGTACGGGCATAATGGCGTCAAATCCCATGAATGCGCTGCCTGTTCCCGCCGCCGCGTGTCACATAGACGGAACAATCAAATGGTACAACGATATGTTTGCCGATGTGTTCAGCGGTGATGATTTGTATGAAACAAAAATCGAAAACGTCATACCTGCGATAAAATGGGGTACAATCCTCAAAACGCCGTCCATATATCAGAAGCAGATAAAAATTGACGACAAATCCTTTTTATTTGCCGCGTCAGCAGTGAAAACCAAGCAGCAAAGCGTGTCACGCGATGAGGATAAAGTATCTGTTTACATTTATCTTATAGACAAGACAGCCGAAAACGAAATAAAGTCAAGGTACGACAACGAGCGCACCGATATTGCGATAATCAACATCGACAACTACGACGACGTGCTGCAGCGCGTAAACGACAGTGAGCGGCAGCAGATATTGTCGCATATACGTCAGTGTGTGAGTGAGTGGGCTGCGGAGTCAAACGCGATTGTGAAATCAACCGACCGCGACAGGTATTACGTTCTGTTTGAACACCGCTACCTTCAAATGTATGAGGACAAAAAGTTTGACATACTGAACAAAGTGCGGAATATAGGCGAGGATATTAAGCTGCCGGTAAGTATAAGCATAGGTATCGGCATAAGCGGCACACTTGCGGAAAACGACACGTACGCGCGCAACGCGCTTGATATAGCGCTCGGCAGAGGCGGCGATCAGGTAAGCATTAAGAACGACGTGCAGTACCGTTTTTACGGCAGCACAGCCCGCGACTACGAAAAGAGTACGCGCGTGAAAACAAGGGCGTTCGCGGTAGCGCTGAAGGATTTTATAAAAAAGAGCGACAAGGTTATACTCATGGGTCATTCGTCCGCCGATTATGACTGTTTCGGCGCGGCGATAGGACTGCAGAGGGCTGTAAGGGCGCTGGGTAAAACGCCGTATATTGTTGTTGATAACAATTCTCCGGCGATAAGAAAGCTGTTTAATGACATAAAAGACAATGAAGAGTATCAGGGTATGTTCGTTGACGGAGACAGAGCGCTCGAACTTTTAACGCCGGATACGCTTGTTATTGTTCTCGACACTCACAGACCGTCAATGCTGCCGTGTCAGGCGCTTATTCGCCGCGCGTCAAAGGTTATACTCATAGACCACCACAGACGCTCTACCGAGTTCATAAGCCCATGTTCGCTTATATATCACGAGCCTTACGCGTCATCGACGTGTGAAATGGCGACGGAGCTTCTCGAATATATGGATCTCGGCAGCGCGCTTACGAACATTGAAGCGGAAAGCCTTTACACAGGCATATTGATTGACACGAAGAATTTTATGGTAAAAACCGGCGTGAGGACGTTTGAAGCCGCTTCGTATTTGAGAAGGCTCGGACTTAACACCGTCGGAATAAAACGGCTCTTCAATGTAAGCAAGGAGGACTATATTTACCGCAGCGACATTGTAAAGACTGCCGAAGTCATCGCGCCTCATATCGCCGTAGCGCGCTGCTACAGTAAAATACCGAATGTACGCGTGATAGCGTCGCAGGCAAGCGACGAAATGCTCAATATATCCGACATACACGCGTCAATCGTCGTTTACCCGATTGACGGGGCGATAAGTGTAAGCGCAAGGTCTTTGGGTGATATAAATGTGCAGCTTATTATGGAAAAGCTTGGCGGCGGCGGTCACAGCACCGTTGCGGGAGCGCAGATAAAGGACAAAACCGTCGATATGGTTGCGGAGGATGTTAAGGTCGCCGTATACAGCTATATTGCGGATCAAGGAAATTAAAAGGCGGAGGGATAAAAACATGCAGGTTATTTTAACACAGGACGTTAAAGGTCAGGGCAAAAAAGGACAGATGATTAACGTGTCGGACGGATACGCGAGAAATTATCTGCTGCCGAGAGGATTGGCGCAGCCCGCTACGAAGTCGAACATAAACGTAATGAAGGGCAAACAGGAGTCCGCGGAATACAAAAAGCAGAAGGAAATAGAGGAAGCAAACGAAATCGCCGAAAAAATGAAGGATATGACCGTTACGCTTAAAGCGAAGGCGGGCGAAAACGGTAAGCTTTTCGGCTCAATAACGTCAAAGGATGTAGCCGAGGCGCTTAAAATGCAGCATCACATAAAGCTTGACAAAAAGAAGTTCGTTATGCCGGAAGGAATAAAGACACTCGGCACTTCAACCGTCAGCGTAAAGCTTTACAGTGGCATAACGGGCAGTCTTACGGTAACGGTGGAGAAGATGTAACCTTAGGGGAGGAAATATTATGCCGGAGTCAGTAACGCCCGTTGACGTTATGGGCAGGGAGCTGCCGTACAGTCAGGAGGCAGAACTTGCGGTTATCGGCAGCGCGCTGTCAAACTCGCACAGCGTAGCCGAATCGGCGGAAATAGTCGCTCCCAAAGACTTCTATTTTCCGCAGAACAGAGAAATATACAATTCAATTCTGGAGCTGTTCAATGAAAATCTGGCGATAGACTTTATAACGGTCAGCGAAAATCTCGCGAGAAAGGACAAGCTCGAAGCGGTTGGAGGCGTAGAATACCTCCGCAACGCCGCGACAAATGTTCCCACAACTCGTCATGTCACGTACTATTCTCAGATTATCAAGGACAAGTCCACGCTTCGCTCGCTCATACAGCGCTCAAACGCCATTTCCGATATGGCTTACGGCGAAGATGACAGGGTGGAGCGTATTGTGGACAGAGCCGAACAGATGATTTTCGACGTGTCAGCATCACGCGAAAGCGGAAGCATACTGCCGATAAGTCAGATATTTTTAGGTACGTATGAGCAGCTTGTCGAAAACTCCGCAAACGGCGGAGGAATAACGGGGCTCGCCACGGGATTTAAAGAGCTTGACAGGCGCACCGGCGGACTTCACGGCGGCGAGCTTGTACTGATTGCCGGACGTCCCGGCATGGGTAAATCATGTCTCGCGGTAAATATTGCCGAACACGTGAGCATGAACGAGAACAAAACGGTTGCGCTGTTTAACCTTGAAATGCCGCGTGAGCAGATTGTAAACAGAATTATCAGCTCGCAGGCACTTGTAAACGCCACCAAAATACGCACGGGAGAAGTAACGGGCGACGACTGGGAAAAGATTGCGGCGATTGTTGACCGCGTCGCCGGCGCGCCGATGCACATAGACGATACCGCGTCGGTCACCGTCGCGGAGATACGCGCGAAGTGCAGGCGGCTTAAGCAAACGAATAATCTCGCGCTTGTGGTAATAGACTATCTTCAGCTTATGCAGTCGAGCGGACGCGCGGACAACCGTCAGCAGGAAATATCGGAAATATCGCGCTCCTTAAAAATTCTTGCCAAGGAACTTGATATTCCCGTAATCGCGCTGTCACAGCTTTCGAGAGCCAGTGAGGCGCGAAAAGACAGACGACCGCTTCTTTCGGATTTGAGAGAGTCCGGAGCGATAGAGCAGGACGCGGATATTGTACTTTTCCTGTACCGCGAGAGCTATTACAACAAGGACAGTGAGCAAAAAAATCTCGCCGAGTGCATAATAGCCAAAAACAGAAGCGGTGAAACAGGCACGTTAAACCTCGGCTGGAAAGGCGAGTATGTGAAATTCCTGAATTTGGATTACGGGTCGGAAGACGAACAATGATTTTAAATACGATAAGAAAAACAATATCCGATTATGGGCTGATTAACCGTGGCGAAAGCGTGCTTGTCGCTCTTTCCGGCGGTGCGGACAGCGTGTGCCTTACACATGCGCTTTGCGCGTTAAAGAACGAAATCGGAATAACTGTGTCGGCGGCGCACGTAAATCACGGAATACGCGGTGAGGAAGCCGACCGTGACGAGGAGTTCGCGAGACAATTCACAAAGTCGCTCGGAATAGAATTTTATTCGGTAAAGCTCGACATTCCGGCCGAAGCCAAGGAAAACGGAGTCAGCGAGGAAACCGCAGGCAGAAACGCCCGTTACGCTTTTTTTGACGATTTGTGCCGAAAATACGGCATAGATAAAATCGCAACGGCACACAATAAAAACGATAATGCCGAAACGATAGCCATGAATTTTATACGCGGAAGCACCGTGAGAGGACTTGGCGGCATACCGCGCCTTCGCGGCAATATCATAAGACCGCTGCTCGATGTAAGCCGCGCCGAAATAGAACGCTACTGCTCCGAAAACAAGCTTGAATATGTCACCGACAGCACAAATCTGTCGTGTGACTATACGCGCAACAAGGTGCGCAATATACTCATACCGCTTGTAGAACGCGAATTTAATTCATCGTTTACCGAAACGGTCACGAAAAACGCCGTTCTTGCGGCGGAGGACAGCGCATATATTGATAAAACAGCGCGCACGGAGTATGATAGGCTTGTCAAAGACGGACGCGCGGAGATTAAAGAACTGATGAGCCTTGACGCTGCGGTAAGGCGCAGAATTGTGTACTATATGCTGTCGGAAGCGTCCGGCACAAAAAGCGGCATCGGCGCTGCGTATGTAAAAAACGCGCTGTCGCTTGCCGAAAAGCAAAGCGGCGCGTCGGCGGACTTTCCGCATGGGGTGAAGCTCAGAAACGAGTACGGATTTCTTGTCGCGGAAAAACACGCCGAAGAAAAAGCACCGTTTGAATACACACTCAAAATCGGGAAAAATTACATTCCCGAGCTTTTGTCCGCCATAACAGTCACTCCTGCGGATAAACGCGAACGTGACGGCGCGGTATATTTGTCGGCGTCCGAAGGCGATAAAATAGTAATACGCAGCAGACGCACAGGCGACGTATTCCGTCCGAGCGGCATGACGGGCTCAAAGAAGGTCAAGGAATACTTTATAAACGAAAAAATACCGCGCAATATGCGTCCGCTCGTACCGATAATTGAGATTAACGGCGTTATCGCGGCCGTGGGGAAAAGGGTTGACCGCCGTTTTCTGTTCACGGATAAGGGTATAAAAATAGAATTTTCTGATATTCGGGAGGTAGAAGTTTGAATAAAAAGAAGCTGCCGGGCATAGGCGTATGGATAGTTCTTATTATATCGGTGTATCTGATATATTCTATAGTTGTGAATATGTTTGCGTCGCTCCCGGAAATGGAATATTCCGATTTTGTAAGGAATATAAAAGCCGAAAACATAACCTCGATGAACGTGGAAGGCAACACCGTAACAGTCACGGGCAAGGACGGCGGCAAAGCCAAGGTTACGATACCGTCGCTTGAAACGATGCAGTCTGACATAGGCGAGGAAATAAACGAGCAGATGTCGGCGGGTACGCTTACGCAGAAGGCGCACGAGTCCGGCATTTCATGGGTTGCGATAAGCAACATACTGTCCACGGTTATTATTATCGCATTTATGATATTCTTCCTCGGCAGACGCGGCGGAGGCAATTTTACAAAAAGCTCCGCAAAACTCGTCGAGGGTAAGACCGGCATAACGTTTAAGGATATGGCGGGCGCGGACGAGGCGAAAAAAGAGCTTGAAGAAGTGGTCGAATTTCTCAAAAACCCCGATAAGTTTACGCGGCTCGGCGCGCGCATACCGAAGGGCGTGCTGCTCGTAGGCTCGCCCGGTACGGGTAAAACGCTGCTTGCAAAGGCTGTCGCCGGTGAGGCAAACGTACCGTTTTTCCAGATGAGCGGTTCAAACTTTGTTGAGCTTTACGTCGGTGTAGGCGCGTCAAGAGTGAGAAATCTGTTCCAGCAGGCGGAGAAGGCTAAACCATGCATAATATTCATAGACGAGATCGACGCAGTCGGCAGACAGCGCGGCGCAGGTATGGGCGGCGGTAATGACGAGCGTGAACAGACGCTGAACCAGCTGCTTGTCGAAATGGACGGCTTTAGTGACAACGAGGGAATTATCATAATCGCGGCAACGAACCGTCCCGACGTGCTTGATCCCGCGCTTTTGCGACCCGGACGCTTTGACAGGCAGGTAGTGGTCGGTATGCCGGATTTGAAGGGCAGAGAGGATATACTGCGCGTACACTCGCGCAACAAGCCTCTCGCCGACAATGTCGACCTTAAAGAGATTGCCCGCGCGACAACGGGTTACAGCGGCGCGAACCTCGAAAACCTGATGAATGAGGCTGCCATAATCGCAGCGGCGAGAAATCACCCGAAAATTACGCGCCACGATATAGAGGACGCGAATTTGAAGGTTATGATGGGTAACGAGAGCAAGTCGCGGAAGATAAACGATGAGGAAAAGAAGCTCACGGCGTTCCACGAAGCCGGTCACGCTGTCATTACAAAGCTCATATCGACCGACTCACACGTGCACAAGGTGTCCATTATGCCTCGTGGCAGAGCGGGCGGCTTTACAATGTCCGTGCCTGAAGAGGATAAGAATTACCATTCACGAAGCGGTATGCTTGAGGATATAATGGTTATGCTCGGCGGACGTGCGGCGGAGGAGCTTACCATGGACGATATAAGCACGGGCGCGTCAAACGACTTGCAGCGCGCGACCTCAATAGCAAGGCAAATGGTCGTAAAATACGGCATGTCGGAGACGGTCGGACTTGTGTCGTACGACAGCGGTAATGAGGTATTTTTGGGACGCGACCTCGCTCAGACAAAGCCGTACTCCGAAAAGACGGCTGCCGATATTGACGGCGAGATAAAGAAAATCCTCATGTCGCAGTATGACAAAACAAAGCAGATACTCACGGACAATATGGACGTCCTCAAAAAAGTGGCAAACAAGCTCATCGAGAAGGAAACCATTGACGGTAACGAGTTTAACGCTTGCTTTGAAAATTAAGACAAAAAACGGGTGAATTTTCACTCGTTTTTTATATGTAGACAAAATGAAAAAAATGTGATAAAATAAATATGTATTGTATATTAAAGATACGAAAGGGTAATGTTGATGAAGGAAAGTGAAAGAAACGTACCATCCGTGGTTGTAAAACGGCTGCCGAGATACTACCGCTATCTTTCGGAGCTTTTGAACCAAGGAGTAAAGCGCATATCGTCAAATGCGTTGAG
>CANQQS010000064.1 GCA_947626045.1 uncultured Clostridia bacterium
CCTTTAAGCGTCAGACCGTCTCTTTTCACGCTTATCTCCATTTTACATTCCTCCTATGAATATTAAAGCTATTTTACCACATTCGCCCTTTAAATACAAGAACAAAAAAATAAAAACCCCGAAATAACCGTCTGAACAAGTCAAGTTTCTACCTGCCCATGCAGGTGGGTTACATCCCGAATACTTTATATGTCCACTGGCAGTCCCGAAGGAAAG
Organism: uncultured Clostridia bacterium; assembly: GCA_947626045.1. Lineage (GTDB taxonomy): Bacteria > Bacillota > Clostridia > UBA1381 > UBA1381 > Hominilimicola. The sequence continues at coordinate 217 of CANQQS010000064.1, forward strand.
GAGGCGTATACGCCGCATCCGGAGAATGAGTCCCTTTAAAGAAGTGTTGGTAAAAAAAAGACTTTTAAACGCGAAATCTCAGGGTAATTGGCTATTTATTTTTTCTGATTTAATTTTAGCATATTACTGTTAAAATTGCAATAGGAAATTTGTGTTTTTTACAATTTTTTCAGTCATTATTTTCCTCATCGCGGCGGAGAAATTCGTTGAAGGCTCTTTCAAGCCGCGCGTCGTCGTCAACCATTACAAGCTCGGCGTCCTCGCTGTCAATGTCGCCCCGGACCTGCATGATGAGAACCTCGTCGTTCTCCATTTCCTCGGGCAGTACCTCCAGAAGCGCGAAGTACGTCACGCCCTCGAACTCAAATACGTCTATAACTTCAAATTCAACCTCGCAGCCGTTTTCGTCCTCAAGAATTATTATGTTGTTTTCCATGTTTTTTATTCCTTTCTGTGTTTATATTTTTATTTTAATATACAACCGCAAAATTGTCAATCCCGTCGGGAAAATAATTGCAAATCTTATTGACAAATTTCAGGCGCACATGTATACTTTAACGGTATGGGAGGTTTTGATTATGAAGCTTGAAAATTACCACAAAAATTTGAAAACACTGCATGTAAATACGGAAAGCGAACGTCCGTATTATGAGATATATTCGAACATCGAGAACGCGCGCCGCTCGAACGAGGACAGGAAAACTCTTTTAAACGGCGACTGGGATTTTGCGTACTACGGCTGCGCGTACGACGTGCCGGAGGATTTTGTAAACGGCAAAACTGACGGGTTTAATAAGATACCCGTTCCGTCATGCTGGCAGAATCACGGCTACGACACGCATCAGTACACGAACGTGCGCTACCCGTTCCCCTACAATCCGCCCTACGTTCCGTACGAAACGCCGTGCGGCGCGTACGTGACGGAGTTTGCGTGGGAGAAGCGCGACGGCGAGCGGCTGTATCTGAACTTTGAGGGTGTGGACTCGTGCCTGTACCTGTGGATAAACGGCAAATTCGTCGGTTACAGTCAGGTGTCACACTCCACGTCTGAATTTGACGTGGCCGATTTTGTCAAAGACGGTAAAAACATTCTCGCCGTACTTGTAATGAAGTGGTGCGACGGCAGCTATCTCGAGGATCAGGATAAGCTGCGTATGAGCGGCATTTTCCGCGACGTGTATATCCTGCGCCGCCCCGAAGCGCACGTTACGGATTACACGGTGACGACAGCCGTTGACGGTACGGTGACGGTTAAGACCGATACAGCCGCATCGTTTGTACTTGAGGACGCGGACGGTAAGGTCGTATACAGCGGCACGGACAGTACGATAAAGGTTGACAGTCCCGTTTTGTGGAACGCGGAAAATCCGTATCTTTACACGCTCTACATCGTAACGGAAAACGAGGTTATAAAGGATAAGGTAGGCATACGCGAAATAAAAATCGAGGACGGTATTTTCCTGCTGAACGGCAAGCCGATAAAGATGCGCGGCGTGAACCGTCACGACAGCGATCCCGTTACGGGTTACACGATTTCGCGCGAGCAGGCGAAAAAAGACCTTATGATGATGAAGCGTCACAACATCAACGCGATACGCACTAGCCACTACCCCAACGCGCCGTGGTTTACGCAGATGTGCGACGAGTACGGCTTTTACGTCATAGCAGAGGCGGATCTCGAAATACACGGCACGTCTACGCTTTACGGCGGCTCGCAGGAAAGCACGTTCGGACTGCTCGCGAACGACCCCGACTGGGGCGAGGCAATTCTCGACCGCAACAAGCGCAGCGTGATACGCGACAAGAACCGTCCGTGCGTATGTCTGTGGTCGGCGGGCAACGAAGGCGGTTACGGTACGAACATTGAGAACGCGCTGCACTGGATAAAGAGCTACGACCCGACGCGCCCCACGCATTACGAAAGCGCGTCGTGTCAGACGTGCGGCCACAAAAATGATCTCACCGACCTCGACGTTATAAGCACGATGTACGCGTCGTACGAGTGGATTGACGAATATTTCAAAAATCCGGGCGTGCATGTGCTGCACTTCGGTGACGGCGACTGCAGCATTTACGACATGGAGCACGCGTGGACAGATTTGCCCGAAAAGGACGAAAAGCAGATAAAGCCGTATATGCAGTGCGAGTTTGTACACGCCATGGGCAACGGTCCCGGTGGCATTAAGGAGTACATCGACCGCATGTACCGCTACGACGGCTTTTTCGGCGCGTTCGTTTGGGAGTGGTGCGACCACGCGGTTTATAAGGACGGCAAGTACCTCTACGGCGGCGACTTCGGCGAGTTTCCGCATGACGGGAATTTCTGCATGGACGGTCTTGTGTACCCAGACCGCAGACCGCACATCGGTCTTTTGGAGTACAAGCAGGCAGTAAAGCCGTTTAAGATTACGTCGTACGGCAAAATCCTGATAGTTGAAAACAGATACGACTTTTCGGAGCTTGACGATATGCTTGACTTCGAGATAAACGGCGAGGCGGTCAAATTCGATGTACCGCCGCGCGGCAAAAAGAGCTTCCCGATGCCCGACGGCGATGTGCTGATGATTAAGGCTTACCAAAAAAATAACGCCTCGTGGGCTGAAAAGGGGTACGAGGTCGGTTTTGAGCAGATTATCGTAAACGACACCGTTCCCGCCCTCGCAGCCGTGACCGCCCAAGGCAGCGTAAGCGTGGACGAGACGGAGCGTTACATTACCGTTTCGGGCGAGGGATTTGAGTATGAGTTTGATAAGGCTATAGGCAATTTCACAAGGCTTGGCAATACCGTTACAAAGGCGGTAGAGTGGAACGTGTGGCGCGCGCCGACCGATAACGACCGCAATATCAGGAATATCTGGCAAAGCGCCGGTTACGACCGCGAATGTACTTACGTTTACGACGCGTCGTGTGAAACGGCGGACGGCGCGGCTGTGATAAAATGCCACAGCGCGCTTATTCCGGTGTTCCTGCAAAAAACGGTTGATATTTTTGCCGAGTGGACGGTTTACGCGAACGGCGTTATCGACTTAAAGGCGGACGTGAAGGTAAACAAGGATCTGCCGCCGCTGCCGAGGTTCGGACTGCGTTTCTTTACCGAGGGCGAAAACGTGCGCTACTACAGCTACGGTCCCTACGAGAGCTACAGCGACAAGCATTTGGCGTCATACCTCGGCGAGTTTGAAACGACCGTCGGCGATATGCACGAGGACTACGTAAAGCCGCAGGAAAACGGCAGCCACTTCGGCACGCGGTACTTTGAGACAGAAAAAATACGCGTAAGCTCCGACACGCCGTTTTCGTTTAACGCGTCGCATTACACGCAGGAGGAGCTGACGGAAAAGGCGCACAATTTCGAGCTTGAACCGTGCGGCGATACGGTGCTGTGCGTCGATTACAAGCAGGACGGTATCGGTCAGAACGCGTGCGGGCCTCTGCCGCTTGAGGAGTACAGATTCGACGAAAAGGAATTTACGTGGAAGATTAGAATTGAGGTAAAATAAATATAGAATACGCAAAGGGTACGGCTCACACGCCGTACCCTTTAACAATGCCTTATTCGTCCGCGTCCACGAGCGCGCCGTTTTCGTCATAGCAGAGCATAACCGTTTGTCCTGTTTCGGGATCCGATGCTTTCATCTCCACATACGTATCGCGCCGCGCCCACACCTGTCCGCGGATTGTGAACAGATATTCAAACGTGTTATAATCATATACGCGTGTTTCCTCGTCATAGTTATCCCACGCCAAAGCAAGCCTTTTACCGTTTATGGTACACGAAAGTACATGCCTTGCCGTAATGCCGGTATCTCTGCCGTGAATGTCGAACACCTTATGAACGCGGTTCTCATCAAATTCCACAATGTTATCACCCCAATCAATATCCATATAGCTGTGTTTTTTTAATGAAGAAAGCGCGTTTAATTTGCTGTCATAAAAGGTTACCGTACCATCGTACAACACTCCCGCGATACTCTCTTTCTGCCTGAGAAGATAGCCTTCTTCCGCATTCGGCGCGGGGAGCGTAATCGTTTTCCCGGACGTCAGGCCGGTAAGATGTATTTCGCCGTCTTTTTGTGTCATAATATAATCGTTGGTCATATTTTCATTATACGATTCATCGTCCGCCTCCCATAAAATACTCATATCTTCTTTGCTGTACACATGCACGCCGCCTCCCGGCGAGAAAATCACAAAATAATTTTTTTGAAGTCCGTAATAGTCCCCTTCAAGCTCCCCAATCTTTTCATAGTCGGTGTTCAGGATGTTATACCTTCCATTACCCGTTTTGGTTATCAAATAGTTTTTGCCTGTCAGCCAAGTATAGCCGTCATAAGCCGCTATTTCCTTAATTGTACCCGACTCGTATAAATATGTTTTCCAGTCGTCAGAGCTAACCTCAATCTTACCGTCGTTTTCGGTTATGCCTAAAACCAAAAAGCCGAGATCCTCTTTGCGGACGCTGCCGTCGCACGCGTAAAAATTGTTTCCGGTCTCCGCGTCTTTTGTTGTAAAATATCCGTCTCCTCTCTTTTTAATGTCTCCCTTAAACGTGAACAGCGCACCGGCGCCGTTTATGCCGTACACCTTTCCGCCGTCCGCTTCAAACCTCGCGTAAAGGTCGTCCGATACCCAATCCACCGCGTCTTTTCCGCTGTAAATTTCATGTCCGTCGAAGCCGTAAATCTGATACAGCGTTCCGTCGTCCGTGTCCTCGGTGCATATGAAATACTTTTTACTTCCGCACTTCGGGAAGTCGCTCTTGCCGGTGACAATCGGCTCGGCGCTTTCCGTTTTGGTGATAAATTCGTTGTGAACAATGTAGTGCCTGTTACCGTTTTCGTCCTCCGCGTATCGGTAGGGTTCCATATCCTTCTTGTAATTCTGACTGCGCATAACATAATTGCCGTTGTAGTCATACGCAATAAATATGTACTCCGAGGGCAGCCCCTCCGAGCGCAGTGAATACTCGCTGCGCGCCGTTACGAATGACGGATTCATGTCAACTATATCTCGCGAATCGAGCTTTAACACGCGTTCGCCGGTATCGAGATTGTACACGCCGCTGCCGCAGTCGTAGCCGAAAAACACGTTTCCGTTGTTGACCGCGTAATAATACCGATAAGACTTGTTGTACGCGCTTGTGTATGTCACTGCGCCGTCCTTTTCCGCGCGGACATAGTCGTCACCGAAGTATACTGTGACATCTCCCACCGTTTCGCTGCGCTCATCGTCCGAATATTTAGGCATGCGGTGCGACAAATTATTCATCGTTTCACGCGTCTGCCATTCGGTGTAACCGCTTTTCGGCTCAAATTCGCTGAGGTACAAATGGAATGTGTTTTTCGGATTCAGCGCGTCATCATTTACGGTGTAGCCGTTGCCGGACATTATCTCGTTCCTGCCGACCTTGTCAACGTATGGGACAGCCCAGCCAGATACATCGTCAATATCCTTGAACCGCTCGTTTACGATATTCAGGTCGGGTATGCCGCACACGTCCATCATTTTGCTCAATATAACGGCGGCTTCCTCGCGCGTGATGCTTCCGTCGGGGTCGAATATGCCGTTTCCCCTGCCGCTGATTATACCGAGCGACGCGACGGTGGACACATATCGGTCGTCACAGTCGGAAAAAGCTCCGGTGTCCTCGACGAGCGGCGTGCCGAGCGTCCGCTGAAGAAACTCGTACGCGATACGACAAAACTCTGCGCGCGTCACACCGACGGCGGCGCTTGCCGATAACGCGTGCGCGGAGCATATCAGTATTGCCGCCGCGATAACGCTTATAATCCTTTTCATGATTTATCCTCCCGTAAATATTTTTTAACTTATTAATTCATTTTACCAAAAAAACACTGTCTCCGCAATCGAAACAACGTGAATAGGCAATCGAAACAGCGTGAAACCGGCGCGGAGGCGGTATTGCCTTTTTCATGCGGTAATGGTATAATTGTTTCGCGCTCCGTCGGGAGCGTAATATTAAACCGCAGAGGAGAATAAAAATGGATATAAAAAGCATTGACGGCGATTTTACGATATGCAAGGTTAATGATTTTTCGGAAGTGAATTTTAATGCGCAATATTGTTTTACGGCTAAAACGGATGAGGAAAATTCCGTGGTGTGCCTGACGCGCGACACGCCGAAAAACACTGCCGCGCGCGAGGACGGGTGGAGAGGGTTCCGCGTGGAAGGTGTGCTGGATTTCTCACTTATCGGCATACTGGCGCGGATTTCCTCGCTGCTCGCGGAAGAGAAAATAGGACTGTTCGCGGTCTCCACATACAACACCGATTATATTTTTGTTAAAAAGGAAAACGAAGAAGCGGCGCTTCGCAAACTGAAAAATGTGTTATAAAACATTGATTTTTTGCTTGTTTTGTGATATAATAACCTCACGGCGTTACCAAAAGCAAAGCTTTTGACGCCTGAGAGAGCATTGCATCATACCTCTGCGGCGACGTTGCCGCCTTGCAGTTATGATATAATATACATGATATTGTCTAAAACAGAGATTGTAATGACATTTGGAGCATAACATCACAGGCAGCAATCCACAATATCGGCGAGGAGGGATAACATGTACAGAATTGCCATATGCGACGACGACAATGATCTTTGCCTTATGCTGGAAAAATTTCTGCGCGGCTTCTTCGCAGGTAAAGGCATAGAATGTTCTGTTTTCACCTTTACCGACATACAGTCGTTTGACGATTCGTTATCGGACGGCGGCTGTTATGACCTGCTTTTTCTCGATATAATGTTCGATAAAGACAACGGCATGAACTACGCGAAACAGCTTCGCGCGCGCGATTGCAAATTTGACATTATTTTTATAACTCTATACAGTGGGTACGCGGTGGAGAGCTATGACGTGGATCCGCTGTATTTCATCACAAAGCCTATTGAGCAGTCAAAGCTTACGGCGGCGGTAACGCGTTTTCTCGACAAAAACACGCCGCATTACATATGCTTTAACTCGATAAGCGGCACATTGAAATTACGGCTTTCAAATATATATTATTTTGAAATTTACGGACATCAGGTGCTTATACATAAAACCGACGGGACGCAAGCGGACATTCGCGGGTCGCTTAAAGACATCGAAGCGCAGCTTCCGCCGGCATCGTTTATACGTCCGCACAGGAGTTATCTTGTGAATATCGATTTCATCACCGAAATAACGCATAGTAACATTATAATTTCAAACGGTGAGTCGATTCCGATAAGCCGTTCGCTGTTTAATAAAATTCAGCTCGAATTTGTTGATTATCTCGCGGGAAAGGATTTATACCCTTAAAAATACGCCGTGAAATAGCGGACATTTTATCTCCGAGCTGCGTCTCTAAAAGGGGCTTTTTACTTTTGTCCGAGTTGGACAAAACAGATGACGGATTTTATATTTAATCCGTCATCTGTTTTTTATCAATCCGCTTCTGCATAGCCTGTCCATTTCCTCCTTGTCCAAGTCCTCGATCGGGACGACAAGGCGCGACACGTATTTTTCCTGCGAAAATTCTTTACCGGTATAACCGCTTACGATACCTATACCGCGTGTATAGCCCGTAGGTTTCAGACCGAGAGCGCGGATATTTTCATCAAACTCGGCATGCGCTTTACCTATGGTTTTATAATTCCCGTAGCACATCATAGAAAACGCCGTACAGCTCGGATAAAACACGGTGTGCTCATCGGCGCAGGACGGTTCAAGCGGCACACAGCAAATATAAGTATCATTTTTATTTATAACAAAAAGCCGTTCCGATATAAGCGGTCTGTAGCCCTTTTCCACGGCCTCGCCGAAAAGATTATACATATCGCGGTATTTGTCGCCCCAGCTTGCGCCCATAAATTCCTTTTGGTAACAGACATATTCCGGCAGCTTTATAATTTCCAGCCGGAGGTGCTGCTTATCGTCCATTCTCAGCTTCATTTCCTCATACGCCCTTGTAATAAGCGCAAGACGGTTTTCGAGCGCGGCAAGCGGCGTTACAGACCCTTTGACAGGCGAAAACACCTCGGTCATATTTGCAAGCGACGATTGGTATAACAGCAAAGCTAATGCATTGCAGAAACTGACACTTGACTGGACAACGACAGTAAACTCATCGTACGATCATAGGGCATTCAAGTGCAGTGCCGCCACATTCTACGATGCCGATAAGAACCTGATTAAGGGCTTTACCACAAACAGCTACTTTATAGCAAATGACGGCATATTCTCCTATGAATATTTCAAAGATTATGCCGGCACCTATTCCCTTTCCGATGCCTACGGGGCTGTCTACGGCAACGACATAGAAGGTATCGGCAACTGGTATATCGAGGTCGCTGAAAACGGTCATGTATATCTCCATGAAGGTGATAAGAGGTACGAAGCCGTTATGACAGCCTGCACAGCGACAAACAAAAAGGGAAGAGTCAGCAAAATGGTCGTAGCTCTGCCGGGCTGGTACACAAGTAATGCCTGTACCACACCCGCGTATGCTACATTATCACGCTTGATATAAACGCGGAACTCCGACCGAAGCCGGTTTTCCGCACACGACCGTGGTTGACTACGGCGAAAGCTTCACATTCCCCTCCGATCCCACAATGGAAGGTCATACATTCAGGGGCTGGAAAACCGCAGACGATGAAAAGCTTTACAAGGCGGGAGATACAGTAGAGGTCACCGCTGACAAGACCTACACCGCGCTGTATGATGAAATTACTTACACGGTTACGCTTGACATAAACGGCGGAACCGGCGGCGATGATTTCACAGAAGAAAATCCCGTAAATGAGGGCGAAAGCTTCACATTCCCCGCCGACCCGACAAAGGCAGGTTATACCTTCCTTGGCTGGTCTGCCGAGGGTGACGAAAACCTCTACAAGGCGGGAGATACTGTTACAGTTAATGCTGACGTAACCTATACCGCGCAATATGAGCCGATTACCGCTCCCAATACGTTCAAGGTAACGCTTGACTTAAACGGCGGAACCGGCGGTGCGGGCTTTACGGCTGATAATTCCGTAAACGAGGGCGAAAGCTTTACCTTCCCCGCCGACCCGACAAAGACAGGTTATACCTTCCTTGGCTGGTCTGCCGAGGGTGACGAAAACCTCTACAAGGCGGGAGATACGGTTACAGTTAATGCTGACGTAACATACACAGCACAGTATGAGGCGATTGCTGCTCCTACCAAGACGTTTAAGGTTACGCTTGACTTAAACGGTGGTACGGCAGGACAAGGCTTTACGGCTGAAAATTCCGTAAATGAGGGCGAGAGCTTTACATTCCCCGCCGACCCGACAAAGGCAGGTTATACCTTCCTTGGCTGGTCTGCCGAAGGCGATACAAATCTTTACAAAGCAGGAGACACTGTTACAGTTAATTCTGACGTAACCTACACGGCGCAGTATGAGGCGATTGTTGTTCCCGCTAAGACCTTCAAGGTAACGCTTGACTTAAACGGCGGAAACGGCGGCGAGGGCTTCACAGCCGAAAATTCTGTAAATGAGGGTGAAAGCTTCACCTTCCCCACCGACCCAACAAAGACAGGTTATACCTTCCTTGGCTGGTCTGCCGAAGGCGATACAAATCTTTACAAGGCGGGAGATACCGTTACAGTTAATGCTGACGTAACCTACACGGCGCAGTATGAGGCGATTGTTGTTCCCGCTAAGACCTTCAAGGTAACGCTTGACTTAAACGGCGGAAACGGCGGCGAGGGCTTCACAGTCGATAATTCCGTAAATGAGGGCGAAAGCTTCACCTTCCCCGCCGACCCGACAAAGGCAGGTTATACCTTCCTTGGCTGGTCTGCCGAAGGTGACGAAAACCTCTACAAGGCGGGAGATACCGTTACAGTTAATGCTGACGTAACATACACCGCGCAGTATGAGAAAGTTGCTGCTCCTACCAAGACGTTTAAGGTGACACTTGACTTAAACGGCGGAAACGGCGGCGAGGGCTTCACAGCCGAAAATTCCGTAAATGAGGGCGAAAGCTTCACCTTCCCCGCCGACCCGACAAAGACAGGTTATACCTTCCTTGGCTGGTCTGCCGAAAGCGATACAAATCTTTACAAGGCGGGAGATACCGTTACAGTTAATGCTGACGTAACATACACCGCGCAGTATGAGAAGGTTGCTGCTCCTACCAAGACGTTTAAGGTTACTCTTGACTTAAACGGCGGAACCGGCGGTGCGGGCTTTACGGCTGATAATTCCGTAAATGAGGGTGAAAGCTTTACATTCCCCGCCGACCCGACAAAGACAGGCTATACATTCGAAGGCTGGTCTGCGGACGGCAGCGATACTCTTTACAAAGCCGGTGCTACGGTTACAGTTACCGCTGACATAACATTCACGGCTCAGTGGAATTCGGAGAGTACACCTTCACGCGGTGGCAGTGGCGACTCATCGTCATATACAGTTCGGTTTGAAACGAACGGCGGCAGCGATGTTGCTTCCCAAAGAATCTCACGAAACGGTGTTGTGAAAGAGCCGACCGCTCCGACAAAGAACGGCTATACGTTCGCGGGCTGGTACACGGATAAAGATTTGACAACCGAGTATGACTTTACATCGAAGGTTACAAAGAGCTTTACCCTGTATGCGAAGTGGAATGATGCGAAATCTGATGACAATCCGAGCATACCCGCTTCAACGCCCAATCCGGGAACGGGCGGAGCATCGCTCAACTTCGAGGATCACTACGCGTATATTGTCGGCTATCCCGACGGCAGCTTGCCTCCTAACGAAACGATCACGCGTGCGGAGGTAGCGACCATATTCTACCGCTTGATGTCCGACGAATCGCGCAATATGTTTATGACGAACGAAAACGGCTACAGCGACGTTGCGCCGGAGGACTGGTTTAATACCGCGGTATCAACCATGAGCGCCGCGTCGGTAATCGTGGGTTATACGGACGGTACATTTGCTCCGTCGCAGCCGATAACCCGCGCGGAATTTGCGGCAATGGCGGCGAGATTTGACTCCGACGAGTATTCGGGCGATGATAAGTTCCCCGATATAAGCGAGCACTGGGCGTGCGAGGAAATAAACCGCGCAGCTCAAAAGGGCTGGGTATCCGGCTATCAGGACGGCACGTTCGGACCCGACCGCTATATTACGCGCACGGAGGCTATGCGCCTTGTGAACCGCGTTACGGGACGTATTCCGTCAGCGGAGCATCTGCATGACAACATGACGGTATGGCCCGATAACAGTGATAAGTCAGCTTGGTATTACGCCGATGTTCAGGAGGCTACCAACTCGCATTATTACGAGAAAAACGGTGAATACGAGGTTTGGACGGAAATACGAGAAACGCGCAACTGGGCTGAACTCGAAAGAAAATAAAAATTTTGTTTTCATAAATCTTGTCCCTTCTGTTATATATTATATATAAAGCACTGCCGCAGAGCAAAAGCTCTGCGGCAGTGCTTTATTGGCGCTTTCATCCGGAAAAACCACCGGTATGCCGGTATGACATAAGACAGTATAATCAATAATTTTATGACAGGTTGTCAAAATGGGAGTATAAAAGAGCGTATCGTGCAAACGATACGCTCTCTTGCCGTCTGAATATGGTTTGAATTATTTGCTCGTGAACACATATTCCGTACCCGCTTTCGCGCCGGTGATCGTATATGTTCCGTCGATAAACGTCACATCCGCGCCGTTTAATGTGAGCGCGTTGTCCTTGTCATAGCCGATTGTAAGATCGCCGTCAAACGCGGGAGTTATTCTTATTTCGTCGGCTTTGTTACCGCTCCATTTAATTGAAACAGTAGCGCCGTTTTTCGCCTTTATGCCGCTTATCTCGCCCTTATCCCAAACCGAGGGGAGCGCGGGGAGAATGTAAACCGTGCCCGTCTGCGACTGCATAAGAAGCTCCATTACGCCCGCCGCGGAGCCGAAGTTTCCGTCTATCTGGAATGGGTCATGGAAGTCGAAAAGGTTCTGATATGTCTTTTTCGCAAGCTGATAGCGGAACATCTCAAGCGCTCTGTCGCCCTCGAGGACGCGCGTCCACATCAGGAACTTATTAGAGCATGACCAGCCGGTCGAGTCGTCGCCGCGCTTTTGGAGAACTGTTTTCGCGCCGTTTAACAGCTCCGGAGTTTCGCGGTTTATGAGCGTTCCGGGATACAGTCCGACGAGGTGCGAGATATGCCTGTGAACAGGGTCGCCTATCGCCTTGCCGTTTGCGTCGGTGTTATATGTTGTTTCCTCCGCCCATTCCTTGATTTGCCCGTCGTCGCCCAATTCAACGGGAGCTTCGAGATGATTTCTTATCTCCTTCCATGCCGCGACCTTATCGGCGTCGATACCGAGCGTTTCTGCCGCCGCGATCGTGTAATCGTACATTCCCGCTACAAGCTGCAAATCGTACTTTATGCCTTCCTCAGTCGGTCCCTGCTCGGGCGAGCGTCCCGCCCATGTGGTGTAGTAGTAGCCGTCGGGATATTTTTCGGTGTCGGTCGTTGTTTTTCTCTCGTTGTTGTACAGATACTGCGTGTAGAAATTCGCGGCTTTGCGCATTATCGGATAAAGGTCGTTTTCGAGAAGCTCTTTATCGCCGCTCGTTTGGTACAGATCCCAGAGATTGTACATAAGCCACGCGGTATTGCCAGCCGACTGAATACTTGTCGAGCCTGTCATGTCCGTCGTGCCCATGATAGCCTGCTTTGTGTGCATGATGAACACGTCGTCCGCGTCGTCCGCGCTGTCGGTGAAGGTGATTTTGCCGTTCTCATATTTGTATGATTTCGGCGTCACCTTGTACATATTCTTTGCCGTGACGCGTCCGGCGGGGATCTGCGAATTGAACCACGTCACGAGCGATTTGCCGCTGTCAAGTAAATTCGCGCCGCCGGCGAACCAGTAGTTCATTTCCATATTGATGTTTATGCAGTAGCACGAACCCCATATCTCAGCCGTTGACTGGCACCATTTGCCCTGAAGAGTCGCGGGCATTGTGTCCGAGCGCGATGAGGAGATCATCATGTATCGCGCGTAGCTATAATGCAGCTCCTCGAGGTGCTTGTCGAGCGCGGCGTATTTCGCGCTGTCATACGATACCTTTGTCGTGCCGTCCGTTTCCTTGCTCGTATTTACAACTCCGCTGTACGATGATTGCAGCGCGTCCGTGGGGGTAGAGCATATTTCGTTTGCGTCAGTCAGACTGAACTTGACCGTGTCAAACTGCGATTTATAGTCCGCGATATGCTCCGCCTTTAATTCGTCGTAGCTCATCGCCGCAGCGCCGCTCATACGCGCTGTCGCTTTATCTATCGCCGCCTGTATGCCGCGTGTGCTCTTGTACGGAGTTTTGTTCATATTGACCGTGCCGTCCGCGTTCAGTTCGAATTGATCCTTGTCGTAATCCGTCGCTGCTGTCACGAGGATCGTTACGCCTGTCGCGCCGTTTACGGTCACCTTGTTATAGCCGTCGGTAATTTCTCCGTCGTCCGCAATTACCTTTATTTTTGTGCAGTATTCGAGATCCGATTCCTGGTTCCACGCCGCGTTTCCGCCGGAATTATACGGCTCGGAGTCCTTCAGCTTGCCTATGATCGTGATTTCGCCGTCGTTTACCGTAACCTCGCCCGGATGCATCGACACAGGATTTACCGTGAAATTCAGCGCGCCCGCCGTATCCGCGGTGTAGCGGAACGCGAGAACCTGCTTCGGGTATGAGGCGAAGTATTCGCGGCTGTATTTTACTCCGTCATATTCATATCTCACATGAGCTACAGACTCGTCAAGATTCAAATCGCGGTAGTAGTTGTTGACGCTCGCATTCGCCGGCATATCAAAGTCAACGAAAATATTTCCCGCGCTCATATAGCCGTTAATGCCCTCGCTCATGTTCTTGTTTACGCTGTCGGAATTAACCGCCGTCTGCACGCCTCTGTAGCCCGCAGCCCAGAATGTTTCCTCGTTAAACTGAATTTGATCTTTATTCGGCATACCGAACAGCATACCGCCCATATAGCCGTTGCCTATCGGAAGCGCCTGCTTTTCCCAAACAACGCTGTCGCGCGCGTAGATGCTCGTGTTATTGCCCGTGCCGTACGCGCCTGTCTTGTACCAAAGCGCGTTGTCCGTGTCCGCGCCTTGATAGCTGCCGTCATATGTATAGCTCACGCCCTCGGACGCGTCCACGATATCCGGGTCAACTCCGTAAGGCGCGCCCTGCGGCGAGATTATGCCCGCGCCCATGCCTAAGCCCGATTTCGCGCCTGTGATCCAGTCCGCGACGAGCGGGACGTTTTTGTATTCGCCGCTCGAAAGCACCGTTATTTCATCGGAAACGACCTCCGCGCCTTCGGGGTTAAATTCGGTTTCTCCCACCGTGACCGCGCCGCATACGGGTTCCATATCGTTAAGATCATTCCATACCATCAGCCTCGAGCCGACCTCCGCCGTCAGAGGCTGCTCCGCTTTTCCGTTTGTAAATGTGAGCGGATACGTTTTTACGTCCTTTAAAGCGCCGCCGTTGTAATTCGCGTGAATTAGCACAGCCGTATCCGCGTCCGCGTTCACCGTCACAACGCCGTTTGCGTATGAAATGCCGTCACTCGAAACGGTATTATCCGCCGATTTTTCTATATACGCCTTCGCGAACGCCGCCCTTGTAAAATCGACCGCGCATTTGACGCTCTGCACTCCGTCAGCCAAATTATTAAGCGGCACTGTTTCCTCTGCGATCACCATGTTATTTGCATCGAATACCTTTATTTTTACCGCGTAGCTTCCGTCAGCCGCGCCGTTCTTGTCTATGATAATTCCGTCGATTCCTACCGCTTTCGTTATGTCCGTTTCGCCGTTTCTCAGAAGAAGTCCCGTTACGCTGTACGGGCTTGCCGCCGACTGCGGATTTCTTATCGTAACATCGTATTCAGCCGATATTTCCTTCGACTGCACGCCTGTTGCGGTAAGCGTAGCCTTTATCTTAATAACTCCCGTGCTAGCGTCCGCCGGAACGGTTAGCGTACCGTCCGCCGCGATCGACGCGCCGTTTGCTTCGCCGACTATTTCCCATCTTGTATCGCGCGCCGGAAGAACCGTTCCGTTAGCGGTCGGAATTGCTGAATAACGCTCCTGCTTTTGCGCTCCGTTTACCGTAATGACCTCGCCGCCGAATATCGAAACGCCGTCCGCCGCGCCGAGCGCCTTTAATATCAACTGCGCGGACTTTTCGATACCGTTGTATGCGGCGGTTATTGTAACCGTTCCCGGCTGCGCGGACGGTGTGATTGTAAGAGTACCGTCAGCGGCAATGGTAACACCGTCATAATTTACGGAATATTCCGCTTTCGCGCTCTCGTCAACCGTTCCCTTAGCGGTTATCTCGTTCCCGCCCATAAGCGTCGTTACGCTGTTGTAAATTTTCGCGCTGTATTTCACCGTCTGATTTTCCGCCGTTATATATTTTTCGCTCACATTGTCCTCTGAAATAAGCTCCATAGTGTCGGCGCTGTTAAGAATTTGTATGCTTGAAATCGCCGCCGCGCCCCACTTTCCGAGCGATATATCAAGCTTTGACACATCCGCGCCGAGCTTTACGGTCGTTGTGTACCATGTGTCAAATTCGCAGCTATTCTGCAAATCGATAACCTCGTTTCCGACCTTTATTGTGTCGGTAGGAGCGTTGTCGCTGTTTCTGTTTGAGCTGCCGTTATTTGTGGCATACGGCTTCGCGTATGTTATTTTCATATATTTTCCCGCTTC